>NZ_JAWDID010000094.1:0-12156 GCF_032464875.1 Allobosea rubneri | reverse complement strand
GAGCCCGACAAGAGCGCGATGGCGCAGCCGGCGCCGGCATCCCAGCGTCTCGGCGGCATCGTCGCCGCGCCGCCGCCGAATGTCGCGAGCCTGCCGCTGCTGGCGACGGCCCGGCCGATCGACGAGATCGTCTGGCACTGCGCCGCCACGCGCGAAGGGCAGGACTTCACCGTCGCGGACATCCGCGCATGGCATAAGCAGCGCGGCTTCTCGGATGTCGGCTATCACTACATCGTCTATCGCGACGGCAGGATCATGCTCGGCCGGCCGGTCGGCCAGCAGGGCGCGCACTGCGCCGACGGCGGCAAGAACCGCGGCACGATCGGCTGTTGCTACATCGGCGGCGTCGCGGGCGACGGCCAGATGCCGAAGGACACCCGCACGCCGGCGCAGCGCGCGTCGATGCTCTGGCTGACGCAGCAGCTGATCGCTCAGCATCGCGGCATCAAGCGCGTGACCGGCCATAACGATTACACGAACGCAAAAGCTTGCCCGTCCTTCAAGGTCGGCAGGGACGAGATCGGGCGGCTGATGTGATCAGTTCACGGCCTAATCGTCGTTCTCGGCGCGGAGCTGCACCGGAAACGCATCCACGATCACTTCAGCGAGTTTTTCGGCCTCCGCTGAAGCCAACCTTATGGCCTTCCTATCAGCTCGCTTCTTCAGGGTTACGTCCCGCAGTGTAGTCCGCCGCTGATAATAGGCGGTCGAGCGCATTCTTATTGTCATTTGGCTCTCTCCACCCCCGGGGGCACCTTATCCTGCCGACGATCTCTTGTCGTTAGCATTCGACGCCCCCGGAGCTCCCGGGCGCCGCCACCATCATCATGGAGATCATCATGAAGCTGTTCGCCTATCTGGGCGCGCTGGCGCTCGCCTGCGTCGTCCTCATGCTCGCCGCCGTGTCCGCCGAGGCGCAGACGCTAGGAGATTCCCTGCTCGGCGTGTTCCGTCCCTATCTTGTCGAGCTTGCCGGCATCTTTGTCGCGGCGCTCGCCGCCTGGCTGTTCAAGCTGATCCGCGAAAAGCTCGGGCTCGACATCGAGGCGCGGCACCGCGAGGCGTTCCAGACCGCGCTGACGCAGACGGCCGGCTTGTTGATCTCGCGGCTCGGCTCGGGCGCCATGGCGGTTCGGCTGCCGGTCGACAGTCCCAACATCGCTGACGGCGTCACTTATGTGCAGCAGGCCGTTCCCGACGCCGTGGCACGCTTCGGGCTCGATCCCGACGCCATTGCCGAGAAGCTCACCGCGAAGATCGGTGTCGTCGCCGCAGCCGCCTCGGCGCGCTGATCTGGCCAAGCCTATTAATGGCCTTGCCAGCCTACCTGAGAGGTGATGCGGAGTGACTGACATGAGCAGGCGCGGCGGCGGAGGTGGCGCACGAGATCATCAAGCACGGTACAACATCGGCGCGCTGGAGCAGCGCGCCTATGGCCTGGAGCAGGGCGTCGCCGGCCTCTCCAGTCAGATATCCGGGCTGTCTCAGCAGATCGCCGCCAGCGGCAAGACGAACTGGACGGTCATCATCGGCTTCGGCGGCATCGCCCTATCCTTCATGATCGCAATAGGCGGCATGGCCTACTGGCCGATCCGTGAGACGCAGAGCGACATGAAAGCGACCATCGCCAAGCTCACCGACCTTCAGGCCGGCCTCGGCGAGCGCTTCGTTTCGATCCGAGAACTTGACGCCAGGAGCAGCCGGACGCGCCAAGACATCGATCGCTTGAACACGGACCTTACCGCTCTCGACGTGACGAGCCGTCGCTCGATGGAGCAGGGCGACGCCAATCTACAGCGACAGATCGACGATCAAAAGAAGGCCTTCGGCGAGACCTATAGCCTGCGCGACGCGATGCAGCAGTTCCGGCGCGAGCTCGACGAGCTTCGGAAACGAGCGCCTCCCTGATCTGTAGTCTCAGCTATGCTTATTGCCGAATCTGTGAGGTGAACGTGAGCAATCTGATCAACAATGAAAGCGCCAAACTTGCCGCTCAGATGTGGGGCAATGCAGCAGTTGGCTCCTTCCTGACCGGCATTATTGTCCCGCTGGTAAGCTTTGTCGGCAGCGATCGAGACTGGCCGGCGAGGAATGAGCTTCTCGTCGGCGGCTTCGGGATGATGTTGGCGGTAGTTTTTTGGACTTCCGCGTTTTGGTCGCTGAAATCCCTGAGAGACCAGTAAGCACGGGCTCTGGACCATCTGGCATTAGCTGCCCCTCGTGCGCGTGCCGCCGCTGCCGGGGTGAGCGTTATCATCGACATCCGGAACGAACGCGCATCGCGCGCGTTGGTCGGATGTCTTCTATGCACCCCTCCAACTTTCGCCCCGCTGGCTCCCGCCGGCGGGGTTTTTCTGTTTGAGCGGCTGATGACCCTGCCCAGCGTGTGCTGCGACTCTTCGCCACCCTCAGTGCTTCATCGTTGAGATGACGCAACGGCTTCCTCGTAAGCGCCGTGAACACCCTTTTTAGGGGAGGGGCCAAATCTCGACTGCTTTACTAGTAACCGGCGCGATGCTCGGCGTTGCAGCCGTATCCTGGTGGGCCTCAAGGCGTTGGCCTCTGTAGCCGCATTATTCCAACTCGTGCGCCCGGTCCCGTTGACGACGGGGCCGGGTCTTTCGTTATCGGGCGCCGTGCGAGCTTCCGCGCCGGCTGCTGATGAAAGCTGCGACGTCGGGTGCGAGGATGTCGCGTCTTTCCGCCCATGAAGCGAAGAGCCCCCGCGCTGTTTCAGTTTCGATGTCGCCACGGACGGCTGCCAGACAGCCTTTCAGTGCCAGCGAGAAAACAACGTCGCGCTGCGAAGCAGGCCAGTCGGTCAGGAACATGTAGGCCTCCATCGCCGATGAAACTGCGGTGGGAACGCCGAACTGGGTCAGCACCACGACAGGACGCTCGAATTGATCTGACGGAAGTGCCAAGGTCGTATCCTCCTGTAGCAACATGGATGCGATTGCCGCAGCAGGGCAGGAGCTCCGGGCTGCAGCGCCGGAAGATTTATGGGCAATGGCAGTCGGTTCAAGGGGGCGGTTGGTTTACCCCCTTACTCGCCGATATTGCCCTCGCGAATGCAGGCCGGCATGAGCGGCTCCGAGTGGCTCGGCGCTTCGTCAAGGGCCCCCGAAGGACAACATCGCTAGAGTCCCGAGGATGAGGGCAAGGGTGCCCAGCCATAGCGATGCGGGAAGCGACATGGGCGGGACTCGATAAAGGAAATGGGCGGCTGACAACGCGGGTGTCTCAAGAGAGTTCCGCTGCGCCCAATTGTGCGTCCCCGGAGACCTCACCCTGGATTCGAACAGGGGATGTGAGGCCTACGCAAACCTCCGCGTAGCCATTCGGCCACGTGGGCGAAGAGAATGCGACCGCGGCTCATGCCGCGAACGCAGCAGCTCCGGTGAATGCGCAGCATGCGCTCCCTCGTTGCGTTGGCAAGGAAGGCTCCATGAAGCCGCCAACCAACCGATCCCAAGTGGAACCTTTTACAAGGATTCTAAGTTGTGGCGCCAACTGGGGAGCAACGGGAGTTCAAGTCATGAAGAAGATCATTCTTGCTGGCGCAATCGCCTTGGCTCCGATGGCGGCTTTCGCTCAGAACCCCTCGGGAGCCCAGGGTGGCGCGGCCGGCGGCGCAGCTGCTGGCGCAGTTGGCGGTGCGGTTGTCGGCGGCCCGGTAGGCGCTGTTGTGGGCGGCGTCGGGGGCGCCGTCGTCGGAGGCATCATCGGCGACAACACCCCGCGCTTCAAAACCTATGTGACCGAGCAGCGCGTCCCGTCCTACACATACAGCGAAGAAGTTCGGGTCGGCGCAGTGCTGCCCGAGCGTGGCGTGACTTACCGTGAAGTGCCGGCTGAGTATGGCGTGAAGGATTACCGCTATACCGTCGTCAACAACCGCACGGTCCTGGTCGAGCCGAAGACTCGCAAGATCGTCCAGGTCATCGAGTAAGCAGGTCAAGCCCCAAGGCCCGGTCTCGCTCGCGCGGGGCCGGGCCCTTTTGTTATCGAGCGCCGAGCGAGCTTTCACGCCGGCTGCTCACGAAAGCCGCGTCGTGGGGCGCCAGGAGCCGTGGCGCTCCGCCCGGCCCTCGGGCTGTCTGAGTTTCGATGTCACTTTGTGGGCGATGTGAGGGCTGTATTGCGCGGGATTTTGCGCCCGCCAGTAAATTTTCTTCCCGAGCTTGGGAGGATGGTGTGGAGACTGGGGCGTTATTCATCGGCATCGCGCTCTTCGGCCTGGCCATTATGACAAAGCGCTGGCCATACTGAAACGCCCTCATGAGCGCGCCAATTACTCGGTCTCGCTAACGTGGGGGCGGTCTCGTCTCACTTCCTACGGCCGCGTAATGCGCGGCGTCCAATTCCATCTCAGCCACGATCGCGCGTAACTCTTCCATGCGCTCAGCCTTTTTCGGCGCATGTCGATTTTGACCAATGCCCGAGCGCGTTGCAGGCCAACTCGTAGGCCTCGCAGAGGTCCAGGAAACGGTCGCTTGAAACGCCGGCAAATGCCTGTCGGTGCTGCGGCATCCGCAGCATCAGCCGCGCGCGACCTTGCTCCTCGATCGCAGACGTCACCGTGTGGGGTTTGGGCTTGTGCATGGCTGACATGCTCCCACTCCGCTGAAGGCCCGTCGATTGTACGTTGTGACGGAAACAGATTCCACAATGGCCCGGTCTCGCTCGCGCGGGGCCGGGCATTTTCTCTTTTGACGTTCTTCCGGGCCTGCGGCGTCACGTTCCTAGGGATGCTGGGCAATGAGCCTATGCTGGTCACTCAGGAGGAAGCGATGCCGTTTCGATCCTTCACCGATCCAGTCGATCTTGCGCGAGCAGCCGCGGCATTCGAGGCGGCGTGGCGCGAGGTCAGATTGACCCAGCCCAATATCGATGAACGAGAGCGCGCTCGATTGGCGGCTATCATAGTGGAGCTGGTACCGTTCGCGATCGATGAAGATGACCTCGCGCAGCGCGCTGTCGAGGAGTTCCGGTCCTGAAGCGTTGGGCGCGCGTGTTCTTCGGCCCGGCCTTGCGAGCCGGGCATTTTTTCGTTCATGCCCCTTGAAAAAATACCCGTCGCTCGCTTCATTTTCGGCGTGTGTGCCTTTGGGAAGGAGGAGGGTGGCATGCCGTTCAGTTCGTTGAGTGATCCGGTTGTACTGGCTCGGGCGCTGTCGGCTTCGGAGGCAGCGTGGCAGAGGGTCAAAGACGAGCAGATTTTTATGCTGGGTTCCGAGGAGGCCGAGCGGACCCGGCTCAAGTTCATTGTCGCGTCGCTGGCCCCGTTAGCGCTAAGCGAGGAAGATCTCGTCGAGCGCGCCGTCGAGCACTTTGGACAGAAGGCGGCCCGTGATGGGGCTGTGCCGACGAGCCGGCACTCAGACTCTATGGTGTGAAGATGCGCGAGCGTTCATCGCGCGGCGCCCCAGGGGCTGGGGATGCCGCAGGTGATGAAGCAGATCGCGATAATCACGAGGGTCACAGCAAGTAACCACAGCGCCGTTGGCGAAGTCATCAGCGGCGTCTCTCTGTTATCCATGATACCCAACTGCCTCTTCGATACAATGTTCCTGATGAAGGAACCTTGTTCCTGCGTCGAGGTTTTTCGCTTGGCCGTCGGCAGCGTTGGAGTGTTGGCCCGACGGCCCTCTGTGTCGCGTTGGGTGGCGTGTCATGGAAACAGATCGCGTGGAAATCATCGCCAGGGCGCTTTGCCGGTCGGCCGGCTTCGACCCGGACGCCCTACTTCCTCCTGAAATGGACTATGCGCTGATGTCGCCAGCACGAGAGCCACTGCCGGCATGGCGGCGTTTCAGGCGCGCAGCGGAGGTATACTGCGACGCAAGGGTTTATGAATTGGCATCCGAGCCGGTGAGGCGACTTGCCGCCTCATCAGTTGACGAGCAGCCAGTGTCACGACCTCGGCGGGCTTCATAGAGTTCGATCGCTGCTGAAAAGGCCTGAAAGGTCAGCGCGTCCACAGAGCCGGGCTCGGCGTTCGCCAGTCGGTCCGCCTCGCGCCGGGCAGAATCGTATTCAGCAGGCGTGTTGATAACGACGGTCGGCTGTTCCGGGCTAAATCGCGTTGGCAAGGTCATTCATCCCCTCTTACAGGGACGATATTCCTTGGCACCGACTGAGACCAGCCCAGCCAACGCGCGCATCAATTCGTTCTGCTCTTTCCCCGGTGGCCCTGAGTCGAGGAACCTTGTCGAGACGAGACGGTTTTGAAGACGATCGGCCTCTTGGCGGGTGCCGATCACGGCGGTCATCTTCTGCCCTGGAGATGGCCGACGGCGGACAACTTGCCCGCTGCCCGCGAGGGTAGCGGGCATTTAAATTGCCGCGCTTACTGCGCTGTAAGCTGCCTGTACCGTGCAATCTCCGCCCTCAGGGCCGCCACGGCTACCTCGCCGCGCACACCTTTGATGCCGCGCTCTTCGCGATCGGTCGAGCCGGCGACTCCGTCGAGCATGACGCTGAGCTTCGGCGGCGGAAGCCCAGCGAGATAGGCGATCTCGCATTCATGACGCCACTCCTCCGACCAGGTCGAAACCTCCGCGGCTGCAAGGTGAGAATAGGCCATGGGGCGGTCGGTCTGATTATGCGCCATCATTATTCGCATCGGGTGAGAGTTCTCCCCGTTGGCACGATCTCGAAGAGGCAATCGTCGACAAAGCGCACCGGGGTTCCGTCCTCCAGCGCATAGCTCGTCGTGCTGAGATTCGGGAAGAGAGCCGAGACGATGACGGTGTAGCGGTTTCCATCCTCGTCCTGGCAGGCCTCGCGATAGAGCTCGAGCGGGATCGGAACGGGGACGCTGGCGAGCTTGGAGCTATGTCCGGCTCGCTTGGGCTGTGCACGCATGTCAACACCTCACACTGGGCGCTCAGTCAGCCTCGGAGTGACTTGTCCTCCTGGAGGCTCTTCTTCAACGCATCGAAGAGATTGACGACGTTGGCGGGCCGGTCTTTCTCGCCGGAGCCGGCGGATTTGCGCGAGCCTTTGCGCTTCTTCGACGCGATGAGCTTCAGCAGGTGCTCTTGAACCGGATCTTTGACCAAGTCCGGTGACCAGTCCTGCGTCTTGGTCGCGATAAATTTCTGCGCGAGCGACAACAGCTCCGGTGCCGGCTTCTCCTTGGCGATCCCGCTGAAGTAGTTCTTCTCGTCGCGGACCTCGTCGCCATATCGCAGCGTCCAGAGCACGATGCCGTGATCCCGGGGCTCCAGCATTACCGCCCGCTCGCGCCGGTAGAGCACGACCCGCGAGATTCCGACCATCTTCGTCGCTGCCATGGCGTCGCGGATGACGGAGAAGGCCTCTTCTCCCACCTCGTCATCGGGGACGAGGTAGTGCGGGCTGTCGAAATAGATCCAGGGAATGGAGTCGCGTGGGACGAAGGCGTCGATATCGATCGTGCGGACGGTATCGAGCCTGACCGCTTCGAGCTCTTCGTCCTCAATGATAACGAGCCGGCCGGCCTCGGCCTCATACCCCTTGGCCTGGTCATCGGGCTCGACCGGCTTGCCGCTGTCCGCATCGACATAGCGGCTGACCACGCGATTGCCGGTCTGGCGATTGAGCGTGTGAAAGCGGACTTTTTCACTTTCGGAGGTCGCCGGGCTCATGGCGACAGGGCAGGTCACGAGCGAGAGCTTGAGATAGCCCTTCCAATAGGTGCGGTCGGGCATGGCGACGCAACTCCGGACACGAAACTGCCGAGTCAAATGCGGCTGGACCAATAGAGTTCCCGTGGTCGGGAACCATGCGTGCTGCTGCGGATTGAATCGCTTGGGTTGCGATGTGGAGTTGCGTGTCATGGTCGCGGCGCGAGCGAACTGGAAGGGCTATCTGAAGTTTGGGGAAATCAGTTGCCCTGTCGCGCTCTACACCGGTGCGAGCACCTCCGAACGCATCTCGTTCCATACGGTCAATCGCGATACCGGCCACCGCGTTCGCCGAGAGTTCATCGATCCGGTCACCGAGAAGCCAGTCGAGCGCGAAGATCAGATCAAGGGATTCGAGATCGACACCGACCGCTATGTCGAGGTCGAGCCAGACGAGATCGCGAACGCGGTTCCCGATAGCAAGAAGCTCCTGGCTGTCGCCGCCTTCATCCCGTGCAGCGAGATCGACACAGTCTTCTTCGACAAGCCCTATTATCTCGCGCCCTCCGGCAAGATCGGAGAGGATGCGTTCGCGGTCATCCGCGAGGCACTGCGGGCCAGCAAGGTCGGCGCGCTCGCGCATGCCGTTCTGTTCCGTCGCTATCGCGCTCTGATGATCCGGGCCCAGGGTCTTGGTCTCGTCGCACACACCCTCAACTTCGACTACGAGGTTCGGTCCGCGGCCGAAGCCTTCGACGAGATTCCAAAGCTCAAGATTCAGAAGGAAATGCTCGAGCTCGCCAAGCACATCATCGAGACCAAGAAGGGCGAATTCGACCCGTCGAAATTCGACGATCGCTACGAAGCGGCGGTGGCGGAGATGGTCAAGGCGAAGCTCGCCGGCAAGCCGGTGAAGGTCATGCAGAAGGCTAAGGCGCCTAAGGTTGTCGACCTCATGGAGGCGCTGCGCGCGAGCGTCGGTGCGGGTCCAGCTGCGGCCGGGAAGGGCCGCCCTGTCAAAAGCGCGAGCGGGCTCAAGAAGGCGAGTTGAGCATTAACGGAGGTGGCAATGTCGATCGCCTATGTCCGGAAAATCAAGTCTTTTGGAGAGCGTCAGGCAGCTGTTCAGAGAGCGGCGCAGTTGATCAACGCCGCGATGGACGCGGGCGCCGAGCGCGAGTTTCAGCTGCTCTTTGACGCGATACTCGAGTTCGACATCGCCGAAGCGAAGATGCCAGTCGAGATCCCGCTGGGGTTCATGTATTTTCTGCGGTCAGCGCGCCACGCCTCGTTCAAGGGGCTGCGCGACAAGCAAGACGAGGTCAGCATTTACCGGTTGGAATAATCGGCGGTCGTGCCGATCGGCAGTGACGGAACTTTTACCGGCCGAGCAAGTTTGTGGCACAGCGTCTCACCGGTGCGCCGACTCAGGCTCTCCTGAGATGCGGGGGGCGATATTCGGGCGAATGCTCAACGAGTAGTCCTGGCCAATGTCCGCAGGCCAGCGGCCCGGTCGCTAATGCGGTCGGGCTTTTTTTCGCTTCCATGTTCCCGGGGATCTGAGGGGCTGCCGAAGGACATTGCAAAGCTCGAAGTGCTAGACGCGAACGTAAAGCAGCATTCCAGCGGCGAATTCCTTCAAGCAAGCTGCGGTCATGCACGATGGCGCCATTCGGACTGGCGCGGCTCTGCCGGGGCTAACGCAATAAACCTGTGGCCGCGAAGGACTCCCATCCGTCCAACTCAGCGCTCAGATCGTCGTCTTCCGACGTCGCCTCATCAGATTTGGCCGCTTTCTGGCGGCCTCGGGCCAGCTGAGCTTTAGCGGCTGCGCGTCGCCGGTTTTCCGAGATGGCCGCAGCGTCTTCCTCCCGCCACACCGCCGGCAAGTCGCGATCAAGAACATCTTCGATGTGCTGCGGGGTGAAGACGTGAAAGGTGACGGCCTTGGCGCGGCCTCGCATTTTGACGGTCCGGGTCCCGGCGCTCTGCAATCGGCCGGCCTTCATCCATTTGTGCCGTTCGCGGGAGGTGATGCCCAGGATATCTTCCACCTCGCTGGGAAGCACGGGGTAAGCTGCGATGCCCTCCAAGAGCCTTGTGACCGTCGCTGAGTGAAGTGCGAATTGATCGCGGTCCTCCGCCGGCATCCGCAGCACAACGTGGCTTCCTTGAACGTGCACATGTTTGCGAGTCTTCCAGGGCAGGCGGCGGCGGACTTCTCGCTCAACGCCGTATGCTCTTACCGACGATCCCAGGGTCGCAGTTGATGGCAGCGGCCACTCGGCAACGAGAAATGAGCTCGACGATGTCATTCGGCGCATTCTCCACGGAGGATCAACCGGCGCGGAGCGAACCGGTTCCGCGGGCGTGGAGGTCCCCGGGGGAACTTCGCGATGCCTCCACGGTTGCAACGTGATCGCCATTCCCGGCGCGGAAGCGGAGGCCATCCATGAACGGCATCATTTATATCATAGGCCTTGTCGTGGTCGTTTTGGCGATCTTGTCCTTCCTCGGACTACGATAGGGGCGTGCCATGGCAGTAAATCCGACTGACACCGTCATCGTTGCATCCGCCTCGAACGATACCGGCGCCTCCTATCTGGACTGGAGCCCGATTTTGGGTGGCGCGGTGCTTGCTGCCGCGATTTCCACGATCCTGGCGGCTTTTGGTTCGGCAATAGGCCTCTCTATGGTCTCGGCCGACACAACTCGCTCGTCCGGGCTGGCAGCTCTCGCTGTCGCCGGAGGACTATGGGCGTTGTGGGTGACGATCTCGGCTTGCGGCGCGGGTGGATATCTCGCCGGACGAATGCGCCGGCCCGCGCTGGACTCCACGGACCATGAACGTCACGTGCGAGATGGGGCTCATGGTTTGGTCGTATGGGCAGTTGGCGCGCTTCTTGTCGCCTTCATCACCAGCTCGACCATCACCGGTGCTGCAAAAACCGCTGCGACCGGCGTCGCAACCGCTGCCGCTGGGGCGGGCGCGCTCATCAGCCAGCAAGCCGACCCTATCGCATCGTCGCTAGACACAATGCTGCGCTCGACGGGCACGGAGCCGATTTCTGCGGAAGAACGGGAGGAGGCCTCGCGCGTTTTGGTTCGCAGCGTTGCGAACGGGAGCGTCGATGCGGCAGACCGCAGCTACATTGCCTCGAGGATCGCGGCGCGTTCCAATATCTCGCAGCAGGAAGCGGAGAAGCGCATTGATGATGCGTTCGCTCGCCTCAACCAAGCCAAGGAAGCGGCCAAGCAAGCTGCGGAACGCGCCCGGAAGATGGCTGTCGTCACGGCCTTTTTGACCGCTGCGGCGCTTTTGGCAGGTGCGGCTGCTGCATGGTTCGCGGCAGTGCTCGGCGGAAAACACCGTGACGAACAGACCGATCTGACCTCGCTATTTGGCCTGCGCTGAGAGCGGCATAAGTGTGCTCCGGCTAATCTTGCTGGAGCACACCGGCGCTTGGGTGCTTCGTCCGGCCTTCTGGCGGTTCCAGAGTTGGCTGCTCTCGGCGCCTCAAATCCTCGACGACGGCCACATCGCGCGATCCCGCTCGGCCAGATCAGCCGCCACCCGCTGGCGCAGTGCCCTGGGCATGTCCTCGAACCGCGTCAGCGCTTCGACCAGGCGCGAGAGCCGAGCCTCCTCAACCGAGCCCTCCAGGCAGCCGGCAAGGGCTTCGATCTGGGCGGGGGCGGCCTGCAGCTCATCCTCGTACATGAACATGCGCGTCGGCACGCCGAGCTTCTCGCGACGCTGGCGCTCCAACACGTCGTCATATTCAAGCTCAGCAAGGTAGTCGGGAAACCGCTCCCGGAGCCTCGCCTTCGCCTCGTCCAGGGTTTCGCTGCGACCTGCGTAATCCGGGCGATGTCGGTACTGGAAGGCTCCCAAGGACCAACCCCACGAAGGCGTTCCAGCCGGGAGCTGTTTGTCCTTGACGATGCGCCCGATCGTGGCGCCATCGTCGTTCAGCACGATGAAGTTGTCGGGCGCGTCGGGCGCGACCTGGCGCAGGCGGAGAAAGACCGGCGTCACGCCGCCCTGATCTGCTCTTCGAACTCTTCGGGGATCTCGCCATGGCGAGCGATTACCGCGAGCGACGCCACCTCGCCGGTCTCGTGGTCGGCGACCACATGCACGACGGCCACGCCCTCAGCGGTTCGAGCCAGACGTTCGCCATCCTGCAGGGCGTGATGCTTTGTCTTCGCCAGCACCCGCTGGCTGGGCACGAGCCGCTTCCGGTGGGTCTTGAAGGGCTGCAGGAAGAAGGCGTCGACGTTGGCCATGGCTTGACTCTCGCTCGGTTTGTTCTCACTATGTTCTCATACGAGAGGACGACCGTGATTGGAAGAGCCGCCAGATTTTGGAACGCCGCTGGGGCGCTGGCCATGGATACACGTGCATTTCCGCTGTTGTCTGCCGTCAGCGCCCTTGAGACAGTTCAGGGGTTTTCGGGAAGGGAGGATTTCTGGATCATCGCAGCCATTTTGGAGCGCAGATGAGACAGAAATCCGGGCCGGAGAAAGCACCGGCAGAGCA
>NZ_JAWDID010000093.1:0-12189 GCF_032464875.1 Allobosea rubneri | reverse complement strand
GCGGATGAGCGTCCGGCCGGGCTCGCGAATGATGGTGACGTCGCCCTCGCGCGTCTCCTGCCGCCGGCTCGACGATGTCCGCAGCCGGCGGCAGGAGACGCGCGAGGGCGACGTCACCATCATTCGCGAGCCCGGCCGGACGCTCATCCGCGGCGACGATGACCGCGTCATCATCCGCCGCGACGAGAACCAGCGCTTCCGCGATCTCGGCCTCGACACCCGCAGCGAGCGCCGCGGCGAGGAGACGGTGACGGTCTATGACCGGCGCGACGGCACGCAGATCGTTACGGTCACGGATGCCGATGGCCGGCTGCTGCGGCGCTCGCGGCGCGAGCGCGACGGCGCCGAGATCATCATCATCGACAATATGCGCCGCGACGGGCCGCGCCCGCGCTTCGCCGAGGAGGTGGTCGAGCTGCCGCCGCCGCCGCTGCGCATCCCGCGCGAGCGCTACATCGTCGACGCCGGGCACGCCGATGAGCGGCTGATCTACGAGACGATCACCGCCCCGCCGGTCGCTCCCGTGCCGCGTCGCTACACGCTGGACGAGGTGCGCTACTCGCCGGATTTGCGCGCCCATATGCGCAGCGTCGACGTCGATACGATCAACTTCGATTCCGGCTCCTGGACGGTCGGCGCCGACCAGGCGCAGCGCCTGCGGGTGCTGGCGCAGGCCGTGATGCAGGCGGTCGAGCGCACACCGAACGAGGTCTTCCTGGTCGAGGGCCATACCGACGCGGTCGGCGCCGATATCGACAACCTGTCGCTCTCGGACCGGCGGGCGCAGTCGGTCGCCGAGATCCTGACCCGCGACTTCGGCGTCCCGGCCGAGAATCTGACGACCCAGGGCTATGGCGAGCAGTATCTCAAGGTCCAGACCCAAGGCGACGCCCGGGAGAACCGGCGCGTGACCCTGCGCCGGATCACGCCGTTGCTCACCGGCCAGAACGCGCAGTGAGACGACGCCCGGGCGATCCCTTCACGGGCGCCCGGGCTTGCCTGTGATATCAATGGAACCTTCGCCGCCCTCGCTGGTTCCTTGGTCAGGCCGGAGTTTGCCTGCTGCCGGCCCGACGAGCGCAGGAGGGCCCGATGCGCAGATCATTCTGGTTCCTGATGAGCCTCGTGCTCATCGGGCTTGTAGCTGCGGAAGCGGCTGCCGGACAGGAATCGTCCGGCCCGGACATGACCACCATCCAGCGCGAGCGCGCGCCCGGCGTGCCGATGACGCCCAATGTAGGCGACGTTCAGAGGGACGAACCGGCCGCCGAGCGCGCCGAGGTCCGGCGCGAACGCGAGCGGGTGGCGCGCGACCGGCGCGGCCCTGCCCAGCCGAACCGCGACCTGCCGATGCCGCGGGGCGTGCCCTCGATCATCGCGCCCTGATCATTCGAGAGCGCGGGGGAGGATTCAGATTTGCGTAAGGGCTCGCTGCCTATGGTCGCGGCGAGGAGTTTGCCATGAGCGAAATGTCGACCGCGATCGCCCAGAGTTTGGTCAGCATGCGCTCGGCCGCGACCCAGCAGACCATGCAGCTCGAAATGGTCAAGCAGAACGCAAAGGCCGACCAGGCCCTCGTCACGATGCTGCAGCAGTCGGCCGAGCAGCAGAAGGCCACGCTGCCGGCCGGCCAGGGCGGCAATCTCGACGTCAGCGCCTGATCGCCTGGAGCTAATCCGTGTTTCGCGGAATAGCTCCAGTCCATTGATTACCGCACTTTCTTCACGCGAACCGGTACCCACTTCGCTCGAAAGCGCTTTGGCGCCGCCACAAGTAGCGGTTTCCGATTCAGATTCGGGTAAGGCGTGCGCTCTATCCTCGAGGCGAGGGAGGAGAGCATGAGCGACTCGTCTTTTCTGATCGGCGAGAGCTTCGTCGCCCGGCCCACTGAGCGGCCCCAGCCGGCGCAGCAGAGCGAAATCCAGAAAGAGCTGGACGATGCCCAGCGCGGCCTCGTCGAGATGCTGGAGCGCAGCATCGCCGAGCAGAAGGCGGCGCTTCCCTTCGGCCAGGGCGAGCATCTCGACGTCACCGTCTGAGCGACGCCGACGGCGAGCGGCAGCGCCGGCCTTTCCGCATGTCCCCACCACATGGCCGCCGGGCCGAAGCCGGCTTGCTTCCTCTCTCGACCGCCTCTAACCTCCGCCTTGTTCCGAGGGGTGCTCGCAAGAGCTGAGATGGCGTCCGACGCCGAACCCGTCGAACCTGATCCGGGTCATACCGGCGGAGGGACTGGAACGCGGCCTACGCCCTATCTGTAGCCGCATAACAGCGACTGGACCGTCCAGACACCCGGATCTCCTGAACCTTGGACCAAGGAGGAGATCCCATGAACGCCCATACCAAGCCCCAGAAGAACTCCGTCAAAGCCGCGCCGCAAAGCGTGACGACCGGGCCGATCATCGGCTCGCGCAAGATCTATGTCGCGGCTCCCGAGCATCCCGAGATGCGCGTGCCCTTCCGCGAGGTGGTGCTGACCACCGATGCCGAGCCGCCGGTGCGCATCTACGATCCGTCCGGGCCCTATACCGAGACCGATGTGCAGATCGACCTCAATGCCGGCCTGACGCAGCCGCGCCGGGCCTGGCTCGATGCGCGCGGCTTTGCGACCGTGCCCGGCCGCGCCGTCACCGCAGCCGACAACGGCAACATCTCGGAGGAACATCTGGTCCCGGCCTGCCCGGCGCAGCGTCCGATCCTCGAGGCCAAGCCCGGCCAGATGGCGACGCAGTACGAATTCGCGAAGGCCGGCATCATCACGCCCGAGATGATCTACGTCGCGCATCGCGAGAATCTCGGCCGCGCCGCCATGCTGGAAGGCGCCAAGGAGCGCCATGCCGATGGCGAGAGCTTCGGCGCTTCGGTGCCGGAATTCGTCACCCCGGAATTCGTCCGCGAGGAGATCGCCCGCGGACGCGCCATCATCCCGGCCAACATCAACCATCCCGAACTGGAGCCGATGGCGATCGGCCGGAACTTCCTGGTCAAGATCAACGCCAATATCGGCAACTCGGCCGTGACCTCCGGCGCTGCCGAGGAAGTCGAGAAGCTGGTCTGGGCGATCCGCTGGGGCGCCGACACGGTCATGGACCTCTCCACCGGCCGCAACATCCACAACATCCGCTCCTGGATACTCAGAAACTCGCCGGTCCCGATCGGCACGGTGCCGATCTACCAGGCGCTGGAGAAGGTCGGCGGCGACCCGATCAAGCTCGACTGGGAGGTGTTCAAGGACACGCTGATCGAGCAAGCCGAGCAGGGCGTCGACTATTTCACCATCCATGCCGGCGTGCGGCTTCCCTATGTGCCGCTGACGGCCAGCCGCGTCACCGGCATCGTCTCGCGCGGCGGCTCGATCATGGCGCGCTGGTGCCTCGCGCATCACAAGGAGAGCTTCCTCTACGAGCGCTTCGACGAGATCTGCGAGATCATGCGCAAATACGACGTCTCGTTCTCGCTCGGCGACGGCCTGCGTCCGGGCTCGATCGCCGATGCCAACGACCGTGCCCAATTCGCCGAGCTGGAGACGCTGGGCGAACTCACCAAGGTCGCCTGGGACAAGGGCTGCCAGGTGATGATCGAGGGCCCCGGCCATGTGCCGATGCACAAGATCAAGGAGAACATGGACAAGCAGCTGCGCGAATGCGGCGAAGCCCCCTTCTATACGCTCGGACCGCTGACCACCGACATCGCGCCGGGCTACGACCACATCACCTCCGGCATCGGCGCGGCGATGATCGGCTGGTTCGGTTGCGCCATGCTCTGCTACGTGACGCCGAAGGAGCATCTCGGCCTGCCCGATCGCGACGACGTCAAGACCGGCGTGATCACCTACCGGATCGCCGCCCATGCCGCCGACCTCGCCAAGGGCCATCCGGCGGCGAAGCTGCGCGACGATGCCTTGTCGCGTGCCCGCTTCGACTTCCGCTGGGAGGACCAGTTCAACCTGGCGCTCGACCCGGACACGGCGCGGTCGTTCCATGACGAGACGCTGCCGAAGGACGCCCACAAGGTCGCGCATTTCTGCTCGATGTGCGGGCCGAAGTTCTGCTCGATGAAGATCACCCAGGACCTGCGCGCCGAGGTGCTGGCGATGGGCGAGAACGAGCGGGCGGCTCTCGAAGCCATGGCGAGCGAGGGCATGGCGGCGAAGTCGGAGGAGTTCCTCAACAAGGGCGCGCAGCTCTACCTGCCGGCGGCCGAATGAGCGCGGTGATGGCGATGGACCGGCTCGACGCTGCGCGCGTCGCCTCGGTCCTCGCCCGCGTGGTGGAGAACCGTCCGCGGGTGCAGTGCCTGACCAATACGGTGGCGCAGAACATCACGGCGAACATGCTGCTCGCCTTCGGAGCGATCCCGTCCATGGCCATCCATGTCGACGAGGTCGCGGCGATGGCGGAAGGCGCCGGCGCGATCCTGATCAATATCGGCACGATCAATGCCGAGAGCGAGCTCGCCATCCCGAAACTGCTCGAGGTGGCGCGCGAGCGGGGCAAGCCCCTGGTCTTCGACCCGGTCTTCGTCGAGCTCTCGCCGCTGCGCCAACACATCGCCCGCGAGGTGCTGCGCCTGCCGAACCTCGTCGTGCGCGGCAACGCCACGGAAATGACGGCACTCGCCTTCGATCTTGCCTCGGCCGAAGGGGTCACCCGGGTCACCACCGGCAAGGTCGACCGGATCGAGAGCGGCGCGGCGAGCTTCTCGGTCGCGCATGGCCACCCCCTGATGACCAAGGTCACCGGCGTCGGCTGCGCGGCGGGGGCGCTGATCGCCGCCTGTTGCGCCGTCGAAAAGGACCCGGCCATCGCCGCGGCGGCGGCCTTGACGGCCTATGGCATCGCCGGCGAAATCGCGGCGGAGCGCTCGCGCGGACCCGGCAGCTTCGCAGTCGAGCTCGTCGACGCCCTCGCCGGCATCGACGAGGCGACGCTGGCGCAACGCATGGCGGGGTGATACCCGCCGCGGGAGCCGAGAGCGCAGGGCGGCAATTTCGCCTCCCTGCGCCCGCAAGGCACCCGGCACGATGAGAACAGGAAGACCGCCATGACCGTCGACATCAGCCTTTACGGCATCGTCGACCCGCAGATCGCTCGTGGCCGCTCGCTGGCCGACATGGCGCGCGAGGCGGTCGAGGGCGGCGCGACGCTGATCCAGCTGCGCGCCAAGAACGAGACGACGCGCGAGATGGTCCGCGAGGCCCGCGCCATCCGCTCGGCGCTGCACGGCACCAATGTGCCGCTGCTGATCAACGACCGGGTCGACGTGGCGCTCGCCGCCGGCGCCGACGGCGTCCATCTCGGCGCCGACGACATGAAGCTCAGCGATGCCCGCCGGCTGCTCGGCCCGCGCGCCATCATCGGGGCGACGCTGAACAAGATCGAGGACCTGCCCGAGCTGGCGGCCGCGAAGATCGACTATGCCTGCGCCGGCGCTGTCTTCTCCACGCAGCACAAGGACGATGCCAAGGCGCCGCTCGGCATCGAGGGCTATTCTGCGCTGCGGCGCGCGGCGGCGCAGGCGCTCGGCGGTCTCCCGGTCGGCGCCATCGCCGGGATCGACGCCGGCAATGCCGGCTCGGTGATCGCCGCGGGCGCCGATGGCGTCGCGGTGATCGGGGCGCTGTTCGGCGGGCAGGACATCACGGCGGCCGCTCACGCGCTGCGGGAGGCGGTCGACGCGGCGCTGGCGCGGCGGCTGGCGGCCCCGGTCTGATCGCCGGGAGGCGGCCCTTCAGCCCTTCAGATACATGTCCCAGCAGGGCGAGAGCGCGATCCTGGTCCGTCCTTCCAACGCCTTGCCGAAGTGCTCGAGGATCATGCCGCGGGCCGTGGTCTGCGGGCATTTCGGTGCCATGATCGCATCGAGCTCGCGCAGATCCTCCAGCGCCTGGGCCGCGACCTTCGGGTTGCTGCGGAACGGGTCGATACCGATCGGGACATGGCGCGGCGGCCTGCGATCGAGCTGGCGGTTGAACAGGTCGACGAAATCGAGCGTGAAGAAGCCGTTGAGCTCGCGCTTGTTGGCGCTCTCCCAGGCGCGGATCGCCTCGATGCCCTGCTCGGCCTCGAGCAGCCAGGTCGCCTGATAGTCGATCGCCGAGTAGAGAATGAACGAGGGCAACTGGCCCTTGGCGGAGAGCTCGGCATAGGCGCTCTGGTTCCGCGCGTAATGCTCCAGCATCAGCGGCGCGCGCTCCGCGATCTCGCGCTTGACGCTGACCCGGCCGATCCGGCCGAGATCGTCGACACGCAAGGCTTCGTAGGTCGGCGCGCCCAGCATGGCGCGGGCGCCGCGCTCGATGAAGATCAGCGCCGAAGGCAGGGACGCGGCGAGGAGCAGCACCAGCACGACGGGCCGGAGCCGATCCATCCTGCCCTGCCATTCGAGCAGGATCGCCAGCAGCAATGGCCAGAGCGCGATGAATTCGAGGCTGCCGGTGTTCTGCGTCTCGAAGAAGATCAGGGCGAACAGGGTGACCGCGAGCCAGCCGGTCGTCGACGCCGCAAGCCCGCGCAGGAAGGAGCCGAATGCCGCCGGGCGGTCGCGCCAGGCCACCCAGACCAGCACGCCGAGCAGCACGAGCACCGAGCCGATGACGTTGAACTTGACCGAGGCCACGGTCAGGAAGCGCGGCAGCAACGCCCCGGTATTGAGCGAGAGCAGGGTCAGGATGTCCTCGACATAGGCCCGGACCAGGCCGGTGCCGAGATCGAGAAGGGCGAGGATCGCGATGACGGCGGCGGCGACGAGAGCGGCATCTCGGAAGCGCATGCGGCCGGTCAACACGGCATAGCCGACCAGCATGGCGCCGCTGACGGCGCCGGTGACCTTGACCAGGAACAGCGCCAGCATCAGCGCCGCGACCAGTAAGGTCAGGAGCAGCGGACCGCGCACGAAGAACAGCGTCGCTACCAGCACATAGAGCAGCAGGCAGATATGCCGGTTGTAATGGCCGAAGCCGTCGAGGCCCGGCAGCGGGTAGAGCTCGTGCAGGTTGATCGGCAGCGAAGCGAAGAGCAGGAAGGGCAGCAGCAGAGCCAGCGCCTGCCCGCGCGAGCGCTGCGCGACATGGAAGGCCACGATGGCCAGCAGCGGCAGGGCGACAGGCAGCACGCCCCAATTCGCGAGCAGGATCGGATGCGCCTTTGGAAAGGCGAGGTCGAGGCCGGCGACGAGGTAATAGCCGAGCGGGCCGACCGGCGCGAAGAAATCGATGCTCGGGATCTGGCCTTCATGGATGCGCTGGGCGGCGTCGAAATAGACCGCGGTGTCCCAATAGTTGGAACCGAGTGGCAGGCGCAGCGGCAAAAGCAGTCCGGCGAGGACAAGGGCGAGAAAGAGCGCCAGCCAGAAGGCGGGGCTGGACGCGAGCCGGCGCAGGCTCCAGGCAGCGTCGCCTTCCGCCGCGAGTGCTCGCTGCGTCTTTACAGTGCCCATCGCCATGCTCGCCTTCCTGGTCGCGCGGGAGACTGGCAGCAAAACCTTACCGGGAGCCTGCGACGACCGGCGAATGACGACCGGAGCCGCCTTTTCTAGCCCTGTGCCGGGGCACCCGGTATGTCGGCGAGGCGTCGCGGCAGGGCAAAGCCATGGCGCAGCGGATCGTCGGGCTCGATGACGAAGCTGCCTTCCCCGGCAAGATGGCTCGTGCCGGCGACCGTGACGGTGACGGCACCGGCAGCAGGGTATTCGACCGGGCCGACCACCGTGCCGGTAAAGGCTCCGCCGGTGATGCTGCGGAAGCTGCGGCTCCTGCCCGTCGGGATCAGGCCCCTGGCATGGTCCAGCGCCATGCGCGCGGTCACGCCGGAGCCGGTCGGCGAGCGGTCGATCTGGCGTTCGGCGAAGACGCAGAGATTGAAGCTCTCGGCCTCCGGCCCGGCCTCGTCGGTGACGATGGTGCCGTAGAGAAAGCCGAGGTCGGGCTCGGTCGGATGGGTGATCGCGCGTGTCGCCCGGACCCTGTCCGTCAGCGCCCCTGCCGCGGCTACGATCTCCTCGACCGGCGTTGCGAACAGGTCGAGCCCGAAGCGCGAGGCCGGCAGGATGCAGTAATACGCGCCGCCATAGGCGATGTCGGTGACGACCGTGCCGAAGCCGGGCAGCGCGACCGCGAGATCGCGCGCCTCGACGAAGGCCGGCACGCTCTCGAAGCTCACCGTGCCGACCCTGCCACCTTCGAACTCGCAGGCGAGGCGCAGAAGGCCACAGGGCGCCTCGATGGCGAAGCGGGTCACCGGCTCGACCGCCGGCACCAGCCCATGATCGATCGCATAATGGCCGAGCGCGATGGTGGCGTGGCCACACATCGTCGAATAGCCCTCATTATGGGTGAAGAGCACGCCGAAGGCCGCCTCGGGAGCGGTCGCCGCCACCGGAATGACGCCGTACATGCCGTCATGGCCGCGCGGCTCCAACATCATCGCCCGGCGCAGATCGTCATGCAGCTCGCGGGCCTGCCGGCGCTTCTCCAGAATGGTCGCGCCGGTCAGCTCGGGATAGCCCGAGGTGACGATCCGGACCGGCTCGCCACAGGTATGGTAGTCGATATAGGCAAGGCGCATGGCTGGGCTCCCGATGGCGGCTCCGCCATCGCTGCCCAGCCTAGCCGGATCACGCGCTACTGCCAGAGCCGCAGCGGCGCCTCAGGCCTCAGAGGTTGAAGACCCGGTGCGGGACGAATTCGCCCTGCTCGATCGAGCCGGTGGCGATCAGCACGCCGCCGCAGGTGGTGTAGACCGCCTGGGCCTCGACCGGCGCATCGCGCCCGCGCAGCAGGATGCTCTGGCCGCGCTTGAGCCTGAGAGCCGCATCGCGATGGATCACGATCTCCGGGATCAGGGACAGGGCGGTTGCGACAGGCCGCAGAGCCGTGGCCGCAGCTTCCGCTCCCTCGCGCAGGGTTTCGACGGAGACCGCATCGTCGACCGCGAAAGGGCCGACGCGGGTGCGCCTGAGATGGGCGACATGACCGAGGCAGCCGAGAGCCAGGCCAAGGTCGCGCGCGATGGCGCGGACATAGGTGCCCTTGCCGCATTCGGCCTCGAAGGTCGTCGTCTCTGGCGAATGCGAGACGATGCGCAGCGAGGTGATCTCGACCGGGCGCGCCTCAAGCGTCACCTCCTCGCCGTCGCGGGCGAGGTCATAGGCACGCTCGCCGGCGATCTTGATCGCCGAGAATTTCGGCGGCACCTGCTGGATCGTGCCGGTGAAGCGCGGCAGCAGCGCCAGGATCGCGTCTTCCTGCGGCCGTGCCTCGGAGGTCGCGACGACCTTGCCCTCGGTGTCGTCCGTGTCGGTCTGCGAGCCCCAGGCGACGGTGAACTGATAGGCCTTGCGGCCATCCATGACGAAGGGAACGGTCTTGGTCGCTTCGCCGAGCGCAATCGGCAAAAGGCCGGAGGCGAGCGGATCGAGCGTGCCGGCATGCCCGGCCTTCTTGGCCGAGAAGGCGCGCTTCACTACGCTGACCGCATGGGTCGAGGTCATGCCGACGGGCTTGTCGAGCACGACCCAGCCATGGACATCGCGCTTCTTCGGGCGCGGCGCGAACTCCCTGCCGCCCGCTTCCCTGGCGCCCTCGGTCGGGGCTCCGTTCTCGTCAGTCATCGTCATGGGGCTTGTCTTGATCGGTCTGGTCGATGCGCAGCGGCTTGCGATCGGTGTCGCGGCGCACGGCGTCGGAGTCCAGCAGCGCATCGATGCGCGCCGCCTCGTCGAAGCTCTCATCCTGGCGGAAGCGGACGTCCGGAGCGTATTTCAGGTTCACCCGATGGGCGATCTCGCCGCGGATATAGCGCTTATGGGCATCGAGCGCCTTCAGCACGGGCCCGACATCCTCGCCGCCGAGCGGCATGATGTAGCAGGTCGCGAGCTTGAGATCGGGCGAGAGCCGGACCTCGGGCACGGTGATGACATGCTTCGCCAGCACGTCGTCGTGGATTTCGCCCCGCGCCAGCATCTCGGCGAGGGCGTGGCGGATCAGTTCGCCGACGCGGAGCTGACGCTGCGAGGGACCGGAGGTTTTTACAGGTTTTGCCATGGTTCTCGTTCTCCGGGATCGGACCGGATGAGCGTGGGTTGTCAAAGCGCCGTGGCCGGGCTTGGCCCGGCCACCTGATGACGTTCACGCGCGCCAGAGGCGCGATCTCTCGGTGAAGATGGTCGGGCCCCAGGACCCGACCATCGGAAGCGAAAGCCTCAGAGCGTGCGCTTGATCGCCTCGACGCGATAGCACTCGATGACGTCGCCGGCACGCATGTCCTGGTAGTTCTCGAAGGACATGCCGCACTCCTGGCCGGCCACCACTTCCTTGGCGTCGTCCTTGAAGCGCTTGAGCTGGGCGAGCTTGCCCTCGTGGACCACGACGCCGTCGCGGATCAGGCGGACATTGGCGCCGCGCTCGATCGTGCCGTCGGTGACGCGGCAGCCGGCGATCTTGCCGACCTTCGAGACGTTGAAGATCTCGAGGATCTGGGCATTGCCGAGCATGGTTTCGCGCAGGGTCGGCGCCAGCAGGCCGGACATCGCGTCCTTAACGTCATCCATCAGGTTGTAGATGATGTTGTAGTAGCGAATCTCGACGCCGGCCCGCTCGGCCGCCTCGCGCGCTTCCTTGTGGGCGCGCACGTTGAAGCCGACCACGACGGCGCCGGAGGCCTGCGCCAGCGTCACGTCCGACTCGGTGATGGCGCCGACGCCGGACTGCAGCACGCGGGCGCGCACCTCGTCATTGCCGACCTTCTCGAGCGAGCCGACGATGGCTTCGACCGAGCCCTGCACGTCGCCCTTGACGACGAGCGGGAACTCCTTGCGGCCGGCGCCTTCCTTGAGCTCGCGCATCATCTCGGCGAGCGAGCGGCCGGCACCCGAGCCGGCGCCGCGCGCGGCGAGGCGATCGCGCTTCTGGCGCTCGCGGTAATCGGTGATCTCGCGGGCACGCGCTTCCGACTCGACGACCGCGACGCGATCGCCGGCCTCGGGCGTGCCGTTGAAGCCGAGAACCTCGACCGGCAGCGAGGGCGGAGCCTCCTTGATCTGGGCGCCGGTGTCGGCGATCAGCGCGCGGACGCGGCCCCATTCGGAGCCGGCGACGACGATGTCGCCGGTGCGCAGCGTGCCGCGCTGGACGAGCACGGTCGCGACCGGACCGCGACCACGATCGAGCTTGGCCTCGATGACCGTGCCTTCGGCGGCGCGATCGGGATTGGCCTTGAGGTCGAGCACCTCGGCCTGCAGCGCGATCGCGTCGAGCAGCGTGTCGAGGCCCTGACCGGTCTTGGCGGAGACCTCGATCTCGAGCGTCTCGCCGCCGAGCGACTCGACCTGGATCTCGTACTGCAGCAACTCGGACCGGACGCGGTCCGGGTTGGCGTCGGACTTGTCGATCTTGTTGATCGCCACGATCAGCGGCACCTTGGCCGCCTTGGCGTGGTTGATGGCCTCGACCGTCTGCGGCATCACGCCGTCATCGGCGGCGACCACGAGCACGACCACGTCAGTCACCTTGGCGCCGCGGGCACGCATCGCCGTGAAGGCGGCGTGACCGGGGGTGTCGATGAAGGTCACCTTGGAGCCCGAAGGCGTCGTCACCTGATAGGCGCCGATGTGCTGGGTGATGCCACCGGCCTCGCCGGTGACGACATGGGTCTTGCGGATCGCGTCGAGGAGCGAGGTCTTGCCGTGGTCGACATGGCCCATGATCGTGACGACCGGCGGGCGCGAAACCAGGGCCTCGTCGGTGTCGGGCGTATCGAAAAGGCCCTCTTCGACGTCGGATTCGGCGACGCGCTTGACGGTGTGGCCCATTTCCTCGGCGACGAGCTGGGCGGTGTCGGCATCGATCACGTCGGTGATCTTGTGCATCGCACCCTGCTTCATCAGCAGGCGGATGACGTCGACGCCCCGCTCCGTCATGCGGTTCGCGAGTTCCTGGATGGTGATCGTCTCCGGGATGACCACCTCGCGCATCACGCGCTCCTTGGCGACATCCGATGCGCGGTGACCGGTCATGCGCTGGACGCGGCGACGGAAGGCCGCGACCGAACGCGTCCGCTCGTCATCCCCGCCCGTGGCGTTGGAGAGCGTCAGGCGGCCGCGCGGCTTCTCGCCGGCCTTCGGGGTCTTGGGTGCCGGGACCGGCGCGCCACGCGGCGCTCCGCCGGGGCTGCCACCCGGGCGGCGGAAGGC
>NZ_JAWDID010000092.1:0-12582 GCF_032464875.1 Allobosea rubneri | reverse complement strand
CGCCCACACCGAGCGCCGGGCGCCGGGCATCGAGCGCGAGCCGGTCGAGCCGGCGGCGCGTCTCGTCGAGCGCGCCGTCGAGCCGCACCAGCTTTTCGCTGGTCAGGACGTCGCCGCCCATGCGGGTTTCGAGCTCGGCCAGGCGCTCATCATTGGCGGCGCGGTAGGCCTCCAGCGTGTAGCGCAAATCGTCATAGGCGAGCGCGATGTCGCCCGTCGCCTTGGTCTCGGGAGCCTGGTTCGACACGGTCATGGGTTCTCCTCGCATGGTTGGCCCTCGGAAATGAGCGGGTGGTTGCGGGTTCAGGACAGGAAAGCGGGTGAAAGCGGGCGCGCCGTCTTCACCACCGCAACACGGGCCTGCGGCTGCATCGGGAAGGTGACGAGCGAGATTTCCCAGAGATCGACCTTCTCCAGCCGGCGCAGGCCGGTGCGCGGATCGGTGCGGGCCCGCTCGGAACGGAAGCCGATCGACAGCCCGTCGATCGCGCCGTCGCGCATCAGCGCGTGGATCTCGCGTGCCCTGGCGACCGCCAGCGAAAGCCGGCCACGGACCTGGAGGCCGCGCGAATCCTCGTGCAGCTCGATCCAGCGCCCGATCGGCTCGGTCGGATCATGCTGCCAGAGCAGCTTGACGCCGCCGGGCCCGCGGCGCGCCAGGCTGTCGCGGAAGGCACCCGGCTCGACCACGTCCTTGCCGAGATCGGCGATGCGGAACAGGCTGGCATAGCCCTCGAAGGCACCGTCCGGCTCGATCCGGGTCAGTGGCCGCGCCAGGAACTTCGCCTCCCTGGCAATGAGAGCGCCCCTTTGTGCGAACGTCATCGCGCGCCCTCCTTGCCGGAGCGGGCGCCGCCGTCGAGCCGCCCCAGCGTCTCGAAGAAGCGCCCGAAAACCTCGCGCGGCGGACCGTCGCTACGTGGCGCACGCGTTCCCGCCGCCGGCCGGCTGATGGCAGGCGCTGCCCGGGACGGCGATTTCGCGCCGGTCTTGCTCATGTCTCGTCTCCCTCGTAGCGGGCATTGAAGCGGCCGAGCTCGCGGACGAAATCGTCGAAGCGACGGTTTGCGGCGACGAGTTCGCGCAGGATGAAAAGCGCGAGTGCCGAGGCGCAGAAGGCCCAGAGCAGCAAAGCGAGATGGCCGAGGTCACCGCGCGCGACGATGCCGCCGGCTGCCTGTTCGATGAGGTTCATGACGTCTCCTCCCGGCGGCCATAGCCGACCGCCTCGCGCTTCTCGTCGGTGCTGAGGAATTCGGCGGCCGAGACCCGCCGCCAGAGCGACTCCCGCTCCTCCGCGAGCGCCTCGATCGCGTCGAGATCGGGCTCGAGCGAAAGGTCGTCGCCGAAGGCCGGGCCGAGCCATTGCGCCAGCGACTGCGCCGTGCGCCTGACCAGCGGGATCAGGGTCTGGCGCCAGAAGGCGCGGTTGGCCTCGGCGAAGTTCGCATGGGTGTTGTCGCCGGGCAGGCCGAGCAGCAGCGGCGGCACGCCGAAGGCGAGCGCGATCTCGCGCGCCGCGACGCCCTTGGCGGCGACGAAATCGAGCTCCGCCGGCGACAAGGACAGCGGCTTCCAGTCGAGCCCGCCTTCCAGCAGCAGAGGCCGACCGGCATTGCGCGCACCCTGGAAGCCGTCCTCCAGCTCCTGCTTCAGCCGCTCGAACTGCGCCTCGGTCAGCGTGCCACCTTCCGGCCCGTCATAGACCAGAGCGCCCGAGGGCCGCGCCGCATTGTCGAGCAGCGCCTTGTGCCAGCTGCCGGCGGCATTGTGGACGTCGAGCGAACAGGCTGCCGCCTCGATCGGCGACAGCCCGTAATGGTCGTCGACCGGGTGGAACTGCGTAAGGTGCAGGATCGGCGGCACGCTGCCCTCGTCCTGGCGGAAGCGGATGGTCCGCGCTCCGACGCTGTAGTCATAGGCCTCGGCCCAGCCGTCGCGACCGGGGACGACCCGCATCCGGTCGGGCCTGAGCGCATGGAGTTCGCGCGGCTCGCGGCCTATGCTGACGGCCTCAACATAGGCATTGCCGGCGACGGCGAGATGGCCATAGAGCGTCTCGCGGAAGGCGATGCCGCCCTGGCGCGGATTGGGCCGCTCGATCAGCGCCAGCGCTGGGTGTTCGGTCTGCTCGCGTCCGCCGACCTTGGCGATCAGCGGAGTCTGGGCCGCCGCCTCGGCGATCAGCCGGACGCAGCGATGCACCACCGGGTTGCGCTGATAGCCCTCCCGCGAAAGCGCGCCATAGTCGCGCGGCGTCCAGACCGGACGGCCGGCCTCGTGCAGGGCGATCAGCGGCCCAATGCGCGAGCGCTTCTGTTCCGGCGCGGCGAAGCCGCGCAGGCTGCGAAGGAAATTGAGCATGGTTGTCTCGCTGTTGTTGCGGCGGTTGGGCGTTAAAGCCCCCTCACCCGCGGCCGACCCTTCGGCCCGAGCATCAGATGCGTCAGCGCCCAGACCAGCGCATCGAGCCGGTCGGGCGAGCGGCCGGAGCTCAGCCCAGTCGGGCCGAAGTCGCACATCTCGTCCTCCAGCGCCGGGAACGCGCCGGCATGGCGCACCCGGCCCTGCGCATAGAGCGCCGCCACCGGCTCGGCCCGCAGGAACTTTCCGCGCGACGCCCGGACGGCCGTCACCGGCACGCCAGGGTCGACCTCGCGGATGACGCTCTCCGCCATCTCGCCGCCCTGGTTGACCTCGACGACAAGGGCATCGGCCTCCAGCCGGCGATAGAGCGCGACGGCTCCTTGCGCCCATTCATGCGGCCTCGCGCCCGAAAGCGTCGCGTCCGCCAGCACATGGCCGATGCCGTCGCGATCGATCCCGGCAGCGACGAGCCCGCAGCTATCGGCCCGCTTCGAGGAGGAGGCCGGCGGGTGGACCGCGACGACGATCCGCGCCAGAGCCGGTGCCTCGCGCTCGCGAACCTCTTCGATCAGAGCCCGGCTCCAGAGCGCGTCGGCGCTTTCCTCGACGATCTCGCCCTCCAGTTCCTGCCGGCCGAGGCGGGTGCCGCCATAGGCCTCCTGCACGTTGTCGAGGAAGCTCTGCGCCAGGTTGAAGCGGTTGGCGCTGGTCGCAGCCCGGCTGACGGCGACTCTGGGATCATCGAGCAGGCGCCTGATCAACGGCAGCGGGCGCGGCGTCGTCGTCACGACCTGCCGTGGCCGGTCGCCCAGTCGCAAGCCGAGCTGCAGCATGTCCCAGGTCTCCTGAAGGTTCGGCCATTTCGCCAGCTCGTCGGACCAGGCGGCGCCGAATTGCGGCCCGCGCAGGCCTTCCGGGTCTTCGGCGGTGAAGACCTGCGCGATCGCGCCATTGCCCCATTCGAGCCGCCGACGCGACGGCGACCAGACCGGCTTCTCCCAGCGATGATGGATCGCCAGCAGTCCGGAGACGCCCTCGATCATCACGTCGCGGACTTGTGCTTGCGTCTCGCCGATCAGGGCGATGCGGCCGATCGGCTCGGTAGCGATCGGGGCCAGCCCAAGCGCCATTCCCTTGACCCACTCCGCCCCGGTCCGGGTCTTGCCGGCTCCGCGGCCACCGAGCACGAGCCAGATCCACCAGGGCGGCAGACGGCGCGATTTCTGGTCGGCACGTCCGTAGAAGGTCCATTCCTGCTCGACGAGCCTAACCAGTTCCGGCGGCAGATCCGGCAGCAGCTTGAGGAACAGCTTCACCTGCGTGATCGGCGATAAGCCGTTCCATACGTCGTGCCAGCTCTCTTCGAAGCTCATCGACCCGGCGCAATCCTTCGGCAGGGCTGGGCTCATCCTCGGACTTTCCCTCCCCCCAAGCGGCAGAATCCAGCGCCACCAGCTCGCGCACCGTGCGAGCCAACGTCGCCAGCGTCTTGGCGTCGGTCTCGCTTGCAGCCGTACCGGCCGGCAGCTCGGCCAGATGCGCCTCATGCGCTTCGAGCTGCGTCTGCGCCGCCTTCCAGAGCTTGCCGATCACGGCCTTGCGGTCGCGCGGCGCAGGCTTGCGCTTCGCCGCCGGCGGTGCCGGGGCGGTGTCATCACTCTCGTCGGTCATCGGAAAACCTCGGCTCGGCCCGGACACGCAAAAGCCGCCGGCTGGGGAGCGCGGCGGCTTCATTCGTCTCAGGCACACTTCGTGAGCGTTCCTGATCTCTACCTGATCAGCGTCACGATGTCAAGGACTAAATTCCTATTC
Source organism: Allobosea rubneri (assembly GCF_032464875.1). NCBI lineage: Bacteria > Pseudomonadati > Pseudomonadota > Alphaproteobacteria > Hyphomicrobiales > Alloboseaceae > Allobosea > Allobosea rubneri. Next base: position 8,403 of record NZ_JAWDID010000092.1, on the reverse strand, counting down.
TTATGTCACCCGGGATAGCGGCTCAGGTCTCTTCCTTCTCGACCCATTTGATCTGGGCCAGCGGCTTGTAGGCCGCCATCTTGTCGAGCAAGGCCGCAGGCTCGCTCTCGGTCATCGCCATGTCGCGATGGGCCTGGCGCAGGAAGCCGGCGCTCGCCGTGTTGTCGAGGAAGGCCGCGAGCGGGTCGTAAAAGCCGGCGATGTTGAAGAAGCCGAGCGGCTTGCCGTGGATGCCGAGCTGGCCCCAGGTCCAGATCTCGAAGATCTCCTCGAAGGTGCCGATGCCGCCGGACATGGCGACGAAACCGTCCGAAAGCTCAGCCATGCGCGCCTTGCGGATATGCATGGTCTCGACGACCTCGAGCCGGGTCAACCCGTTATGGCCGACCTCCTTTTCGCGCAGAGCCCGCGGGATCACGCCATGAACATCGCCGCCGGCGGCCAGCACCGCATCGGCGACGATGCCCATCAGCCCGACCGCGCCGCCGCCATAGACAAGGGTGAGGCCGCGCCGGGCGATCTCGGCGCCCATGGCGCGCGCGCCCTCGGCATGGACGGGATCGTTGCCGGGGCTCGATCCACAGAAGACGCAGACTGATTTCATGAGGCCAGGGCCTGCAGGATGCGGGCCCAGGAACGCTGGCCCTTGTGGAAGGAAGAGAGGTCGTATTTCTCGTTCGGCGAATGGACGCGGTCGTCGTCGAGCCCGAAGCCGACGAAGAGCGTGTCGAGCCCGAGCGTGCGCTTGAAATCGCCGCCGACCGGGATCGAGCCGCCGCTGCCGATCGAGACGACGCGGCCGCCCCATTCCTCGGCAAGCGCCTTGCGCGCCTTCTGCAGCACGGGCGAATCGACCGGCACGGCCAGCGCCGGCGAGCCGGAATGGCTGATGAACTCGGCCGTCACATCCTCCGGCAGGCGCTCGCGCACGAACTGGTGGAAGGCGGCCTCGATCCTGGCCGGATCCTGGTCGCCGACGAGGCGGAAGGAGACCTTGGCCGAGGCCTTGGCCGGAATGACGGTCTTCGAGCCCTCGCCGGTATAGCCGCCCCAGATACCGTTGACGTCGCAGGTCGGGCGCGACTGGATCTGTTCGATCAGCAGGCGGCCCTTCTCGCCGATCGAGCGCTTCAGCCCGACCTGGCCGAGGAACTCCTTCTCGGTCAGGCCAAGATCGGCCCATTCGGCCTTCTGCGCATTGGTCGGCTCGTGCACGCCGTCATAGAAGCCGGGGATGGTGATCCGTCCGGTCTCGTCATGGATTTCGGCGACGATCTTGGTCAGCACATGGATCGGGTTCGCGGCCGCGCCACCGAACAGGCCGGAATGCAGGTCGCGATCGGCCGCGGTCAGACGCACCTCCTGATAGACCATGCCGCGCAGGGTCGAGGTGATCAGCGGCGTGTCGCGGTCCCACATGCCGGTGTCGCAAACCAGCGCGAAGTCGGCCTTGAGCTCGGCGGCATTGGCCTTGATGAAGCCCGGCAGGTTGACCGAGCCCGACTCCTCCTCGCCCTCGACCAGGATGGTGAGGCCGATCGGCAGGTCGCCGGTCTCGGCGAGCGTCGCCCGGATCGCCTCGATGAAGGTCATCACCTGCCCTTTGTCGTCGCAGGCACCGCGCGCGAGGATCGCCTTCCGCCCCGATTCGATCTCCTTCACGGCCGGCTTGAACGGGTCGTTGTCCCAAAGCTCGAGCGGATCGACCGGCTGGACGTCGTAATGACCATAAAACAGCGCATGCGGCGCGCCGGGCTTCGGGCGATGCGCGAGCACGACCGGGTGACCGCCCGTCTCACGCAGTTCTGCCTTGAAGCCGAGGCCTTCCAGATCGCGGCGGAGCCATTCGGCAGCTTGGCGCGTCTGCGGATTGAAGGCCGGATCGGTCCCGATCGAGGGGATTTCGAGCCAGGAGGAGAGCCGGGCCAGCGAGGCGTCGAGGTCGGCATCGAGACGGGAGAGAATGGCGGGCAGCTTGGACATGGCGCTCACTGGGGCTGATTCCGGTGGCGCCATCATGACCAGCCCAGCGCCATGCGCCAGTGCCGCCAAGGCATGACAGGAAACACCGCCCCGCCCGGAAGGCGGGGCGCCGTGGCGCAAGACCGGCTCAGCGCTTGCCGCCGCCCATCATCGAGCCAAGCACGCCGCGCAGGATGGCGTTGCCGACCTGGCGGCCGATCGTCGTCGCGGCCGAGCGCGCCGCCGAGGTGATCACCTTTTCGGCCATGCTCGGCGGCAGGCGTCCGCCACGGCTGCCGGGGCCGGTCTTCGGGCGCTCCGTCTGCGCCCCGAACCAGTCGCCGATCGTGTCGAGGATGCCGCCGCCCGAGGTCGAGGCCTCGACGGCAGAGCCGTCGGCGTTCATCCCCTTGCGCTTCATCAGCTCCTCATAGGCCGACTCGCGGTCGACCATCGTGTCGTATTTGCCGGCGAACCCGGAGTCGCGCATGCACTGGGCGCGCTGCTGCGGGGTGATCGGCCCGACCTGCGCCATGGGGGGGGCGATCAGCGTCCGCTCGACCATGGTCGGCGTGCCCTTGCCTTCCAGCGTCGAGGTCAGCGCCTCGCCGACGGCGAGCTGGGTGATCGCCTCTTCCGTCTTGAACTTGGGGTTCTGACGGAAGGTTTCGGCCGCAGCGCGCACCGCCTTCTGGTCGCGCGGGGTGAAGGCGCGCAGCGCATGCTGGACGCGGTTACCGAGCTGGGCGAGCACAGTGTCGGGAATGTCGAGCGGGTTCTGGGTGACGAAATAGACGCCGACGCCCTTGGAGCGGATCAGGCGCACCACCTGCTCGACCGCGGTCAGCAACGCCTTCGGCGCGCCGTTGAACAAGAGATGCGCCTCGTCGAAGAAGAAGACGAGCTTCGGTTTGTCGAGATCGCCGACCTCCGGCAGCTGCTCGAACAGTTCGGAGAGCAGCCAGAGCAGGAAGGTCGCGTAGAGTCGCGGATTGGCCATCAGCTTGTCGGCCGCGAGCATGTTGATGACGCCGCGCCCGTCGCGGTCGGTCTTCATCAGGTCGCTGATCTCGAGCCCGGGCTCGCCGAAGAATTTCTCGCCCTTCTGGTTTTCGAGCACCAGAAGCTGACGCTGGATCGCCCCGACCGACTGGGTCGAGACATTGCCGTATTTCGTCGTCAGCTCCGAGGCGTTCTCGGCGATGAACGCGAGGACAGCGCGCAGATCCTTGAGGTCGAGGAGCAGGAGCTTCTGCTCGTCGGCGATACGGAAGGCGATGTTGAGCACGCCCTCCTGCGTATCGTTGAGGTCGAGCAGGCGGGAGAGCAGAAGCGGTCCCATCTCGGAGATGGTGGCGCGCACCGGATGGCCCTGCTCGCCGAACACGTCCCAGAACACGGTGGTGAACTGGTCGGGCTGGTATTTCAGGCCGAGCTCCTCGGCCCGTTTGACGAAGGGCGGCTTCGAATCGCCGGGCGCCGCGACGCCGGAAAGGTCGCCCTTGATGTCGGCGGCGAAGACCGGGACGCCATGATTGGCGAAGCCTTCGGCCAGGACCTGCAGCGTCACCGTCTTGCCGGTGCCCGTCGCGCCAGTGACAAGTCCATGCCGGTTGGCGAGCTTGAGCAGCAGCACCTCCGGCTTCACGCTCTTGCCGATCAGGATCGTGCCGTCATCCGCCATGGTCGCGCCTGCTCCGTTGCCTTAAGGTCGTGCAACGGATGTAGCGAAACGAGAAGTTGGGCGGAAGCATGAAGATCGCTTCCGCTTGGGATAGTTTATGTGTAAACTATCTTTGGAGCGCCATAGGCTCGCTACGAGAGGAACGCACGATGGAAGAACTGATCTCCCGCATCATGGCCGCATCCGGCCTGGACGAGTCGCTGGCGAAGAAGGCCATCGGCATCATCCTCGCCTTCCTGCAGAAGGAAGGTCCCGCGGCCGAGATCGGTCAGCTCTTCGCGGCCCTGCCGGGCGCCCAGGACCTCGCCGAGGCCGAAGGCGGCGCCAAGGGCGGTCTGATGGGCGCGATCGGCGGCTTGATGGGCGGTGGCGGTGGCGTCATGGCCCTCGGCGGCCAGCTGATGGGCGCTGGCCTCTCCATGGGCCAGATCCAGAGCGTCTCGAAGGAGATGTTCGCGGTCGGCCGCGAGAAGGCGGGCGAGGACGCGATGGGCGCGATCGTCGGCGCGATCCCCGGGCTCGGCCAGTTCGTCTGAGCCGCATTCGAGCCCTTGCATCTCTTGCAGCGCCGCCCCTTCGGGCGGCGTTTTGCTGTTCCGGCCCGGCGCGCCAAGAAAGGCCGGGGCACGGCCCGGCACTTGCCTTCACGGCGTCGCTTGGCGATGAGAGCTTCACGGTCGCACCATCGACCGTCAGGAGTTCGCGCCGATGACCTCGACCTCGCCCGCCGACCTGCCCTTCATGGGGGCTTTCGCGACGCCCACCAGCGAGCAATGGCGCGGCGCCGTCGAGAAAGTGCTGAAAGGCGCCGATTTCGAGAAGAAACTGGTCGGGCGAACCGCCGACGGCATCCGCATCGAGCCGCTTTACCCGGCAGCGACCGGCAGCGCGGCCCGGCCGCTCCGCGCGCAGCAGGGGCGCTGGCGCGTGGCGGCGCGGGTCGATCACCCCGAACCGGCCGAGGCCAACCGGTTGGCCCTGGCGGAGCTCGAAGGTGGCGCCGACTGCCTCAGCCTCTCCTTTGCAGGCGCCGCCGCGGCTCGCGGCTTCGGGCTCGCGGCGAAGACCGTCGCGGAGCTGGACGCCGCGCTTTCCGGCGTGATGTTCGACCTCGTCCGGCTGCGGCTCGATCCGGCTCCCGGCGGCCGTCGCAATGCGCTGCTCCTGGCCGATCTCGTCGAGGGCCGCGGTCTTGCCGGCGATGCGGTCGAGATCGATTTCGGCATGGACCCGGTCGGCGCGCTCGCCAGCTCCGGCACGCTGTCGGTTTTGCTGCCGGAGCTCGGGCAGCGCCTCGCCGAGACGATCGCGGCGCTGAAGGCGCGCGGCTTCCGCGGCCCCTTCCTCACCGCCGATGGCCGCCCCTGGCACGAGGCGGGCGCGAGCGAGGCGCAGGAACTCGGCGCCGTGCTCGCCACCGCCGTGACCTATCTGCGCCTGCTCGAGACGCAGGGCATGCCGCTCACCGAAGCGCGCGACGCGATCTCCTTCACGCTCGTCGCCGATACCGACGAATTCCTGACCGTCGCCAAGCTGCGCGCCGCGCGCCTGCTCTGGGACCGCGTCCAGCAAGCCTGCGGCCTCGATCCCAAGCCTGTTTTCATCCATGCCGAGACGGCGTGGCGCTCGCTGACCAGGCGCGATCCGCACGTCAACCTGCTGCGCGGCACGGTCGCTGGCTTTTCCGCGGGGGTTGGCGGCGCCGATTCGATCGGCATCCAGCCCTTCACCGCGGCGCTCGGCCTGCCCGATGGCTTCGCCAGGCGGGTGGCGCGCAACACCCAATTGATCCTGCTCGAAGAAGCCAATCTCTGGCGCGTCGCCGATCCGGCGGCCGGTGCCGGCGGGTTCGAGGCGCTGACGCAGGCGCTCTGCGAGCAGGGGTGGCGCAAGTTCCAGGATCTCGAGGCCGAAAGCGGCGACGGCGTCTCAGGGATCGTCGGCGCCCTCATCAACGGCCATGTCCAGGCCGGGCTGGCGCGCGAGCGGGCCAACCGGGCCAAGGCGATCGCGACCCGCCGCGAACCGATCACGGGAACGAGCGAGTTCCCGAACCTTGCCGAAGGAGCGGTCGAGATTCTGGCGCCCCCGCCGGATATCCGCCAGGCTGCGCCAGACAGCAATGCGGCGATCCGGGTCGAGCCTCTGCCGAGCCTGCGCCTCGCCGAGCCTTATGAGGCGCTACGGGCGCTGGCCGATATCGAAGCCGCCGCGGGCGCGCGACCGACCGTGTTCCTGGCGACGCTGGGCGGCATCGCCGCCTTCACCGCCCGTGCCGGCTTCGCCCGCAACCTGTTCGAGGCCGGCGGCATCGCCGCCCCTTCCGGCGACGGCTTCGCCAAAGCTGGCAAGACCGATGTAGAGGCGCTCGTCGCAGCCTTCGCGGGCTCCGGAGCAAAGCTCGCCTGCCTCTGCGGCTCGGATGAGATTTACGCCGCCGAGGCGGCCGCCGTCGCGGCGCGCCTCAAGAGCGCTGGAGCGACCGTCTGGCTGGCTGGACGCCCCGGCGAGCTCGAGGCCCCGCTGCGCGAAGCCGGCGTCTCGAACTTCATCTTCGCCGGCGTCGATACTGTCGCGACCCTGCAGGATGCGCTCGCCATCACCACATCCACCGCAGAGGCGGACAAGGAATGACCATGCCGATCGCGCTCACCATCGCTGGCTCGGATTCGAGCGGCGGGGCCGGAATCCAGGCCGATCTCAAGACCTTTGCGGCGCATCAGGTCTATGGCGCCAGCGTCATCGTCGCGCTGACCGCGCAGAACACGCAGGCCGTGCGGGCGATCCACCCGGTTCCGGCCGATTTCGTCGCGGCCCAGATCGATGCCGTCTTCGAAGATCTCGACGTCGCCGCGGTCAAGATCGGCATGCTCGCGACCGCGGAACTGATCGAGGCCGTCGCTGACGGGCTGGAGCGCCATGGCGCCCGCAACATCGTGCTCGATCCGGTGATGATCGCGGCTTCCGGCGGGCGTCTGCTGCAGGAGGATGCGATCGAGGCGCTGAAGCGCCGTCTCCTGCCGCTCGCCACCCTGGTAACCCCGAACCTGCCGGAGGCAGCCGCCCTGCTCGGCACCGCCATGGCCGAGACCGAGGAAGCTGCGGCCGAACAGGGCAGCGCGATCGCCGCCCTCGGCGCCGCCAATGTCCTGGTCAAAGGTGGCCATGCCTCGGGGCAAGACAGCGTCGATGTCCTGGTTTCGAAGGGCGGTCAGCGCCAGCGCTTTGTCGCGCCGCGCATCGAGACCCTGAACACCCATGGCACCGGCTGCACGCTCTCCTCGGCGATCGCGTCCGGCCTCGCCCATGGCATCGAGCTGACGGAAGCCGTGACGCTGGCGAAGCGCTACATCTCGGCGGCGATCGCTGCCTCCGACGAGGTCCGGGTTGGCCATGGCCACGGACCGGTGCATCATTTCCACCATTGGTGGGACAGGACCGACGGGAGGGATTGATGAGCTTGATCCCGGATTTTAGGACGCTTGGCTTTGCGGAGATCGCCGCCGCGCAGAGCGTCTCGCCCGTGACCGGCGACCTCTGGCAGACGCCGGAGGGGATTGCGGTGAAGCCGGTCTATACGGAAGCCGACCGCGCGGAGCTTTCCTTCGTCGACAGCCTGCCGGGTCTGCCGCCCTATCTGCGCGGGCCCTACCCGACGATGTATGTCAACCAGCCCTGGACGATCCGGCAATATGCCGGCTTCTCGACGGCCGAGGATTCGAACGCCTTCTACCGGAGGAACCTCGCCGCCGGGCAGAAGGGTCTGTCGGTCGCCTTCGATCTTGCGACCCATCGCGGCTATGACAGCGACCATCCGCGGGTCGGCGGCGATGTCGGCATGGCCGGCGTCGCGATCGATTCGATCTACGACATGCGCACGCTGTTCTCCGGCATCCCGCTCGGCGAGATGAGCGTCTCGATGACGATGAACGGCGCGGTGCTGCCGGTTCTGGCGCTCTACATCGTCGCGGCCGAAGAACAGGGCGTGCCGGCGGCAAAACTCTCGGGGACCATCCAGAACGACATCCTCAAGGAGTTCATGGTCCGCAACACCTATATCTATCCGCCCGGCCCCTCGATGCGGATCATCGGCGACATCTTCGCCTATACCTCGGCCAACATGCCGAAGTTCAACTCGATCTCGATCTCCGGCTACCACATGCAGGAGGCCGGGGCGACGCAGGACCTCGAGCTCGGCTACACGCTCGCCGACGGCGTCGAGTACATCCGCGCCGGCCAGCGCGCCGGCCTCAGCGTCGACGTCTTCGCGCCGCGCCTGTCGTTCTTCTGGGCGATCGGCATGAACTTCTTCATGGAGGTCGCCAAGCTCAGGGCCGCAAGGCTGATCTGGGCGAAGCTCGTCAAGGACTTTGGCGCGCAGAACGAGAAGTCGCTGCCCTTGCGCACCCATTGCCAGACCTCGGGCTGGTCGCTGACGGCGCAGGACGTGTTCAACAACGTGCCGCGCACGATGATCGAGGCGATGGCGGCGACGCAGGGGCATACCCAGTCGCTGCACACCAACGCCCTCGACGAGGCGCTGGCGCTGCCGACCGATTTTTCGGCCCGTATCGCCCGCAACACCCAGATCGTGCTGCAGCAGGAGAGCGGCACGACCCGGATCATCGATCCCTGGGGCGGCTCCTATTATGTCGAGCGCTTGACCGCCGAGCTTGCGGCAAAAGCCTGGGCCCATATCCAGGAAGTCGAGGCGCTCGGCGGCATGGCCAAGGCGATCGAGGCCGGCATCCCGAAAC
>NZ_JAWDID010000091.1:0-13214 GCF_032464875.1 Allobosea rubneri | reverse complement strand
CGCGCGACCTTCGCGGCGCTGCAGCGCAAATATCCCGGCCAGCTCGGCGGCCAGAGCCCGATCGTCCGCAAGACCGAGCTCGCCGGCGGCAAGACCGTCTATCGCCTGCGCGTCGGCCCCTATTCGCGCGAGGATGCGACGACGATGTGCACGGCCCTGCAGGCAGCGGGCGGCCAGTGCTTCATCGCCAAGAACTGATCCGCCGACACCGGATCTGACGGCCTCGCCGTCACTGGATCAGCGCCGGCCGCGAGCTCCGCGGCCGGCGCTGTCGTTTTGCGCCCTGCGAGCGGCGCCGGGGCGAGGGCGGTGTCGCACGCTTGCGCGTGGCTTCCACGGCGGGGCAGGCTGGGCGCGTTGCTCTCCAGCCTGCGGTCCGCTTGCCATGCTTTCCGATCCGACCTCCCGGCCTGCCGGGTTCGTGCCTTTCCTCGGCGCCGAAACCGTGCACTACGAGGCTGTGACGCCTGGCTCGGTGGCGGTGATCGGTATTCCCGGCGCGACGCCCTACCGGTCGGGCTCGTGCCATAGCGAGGCGGCGCCGGCTGCGATTCGCAGTGCGAGTGCGCCCCAGGCCGCGCGGCGCGGGCATTATGATTTCGACCTCGGTGGGCCGCTGCTGCGAGCTCAGGACACGCTGGTCGATTGCGGCGATATCGCTTTCGATCCGGCCGATTTCGTCGGCAACCGGGCGCGGATCGAAGCGGTCTATACGAGCCTGCTGGAGCGAGGGGCGGCGCCCCTGCTGCTGGGCGGCGACGACAGCGTGCAGATCCCGGCGCTGAGCGCCTTCGCGGCTCGCGGCGAGATCAGCATCCTGCAGGTCGACGCGCATATCGACTGGCGCGACGAGGTCGAGGGCGAGCGCTTCGGGCTGTCGAGCACGATGCGGCGCGCCTCGGAGCTTTCCGGCGTCAAGGCGATCGTCCAGGTCGGCGCCCACGGCATCGGCAGCGCCCGCGAGGCCGAGGTGGCCGATGCGCGGGCAGCCGGGGCGCAACTCATCGACATGCGCACGCTCAGGGCCAAGGGCATCGCTCACGCCGCTCAGTGCGTGCCGGCCGGTCGCCCGGTCGTGGTCTGCTTCGATGTCGACGGCTTCGATCCCTCGGTGGTGCCGGGCGTGCTCGGCCGTGCGCCGGGTGGGCTCGGATTCGGCGATGTCGTCGACCTGCTGAACGGCGTCGCCGAGCGCGCGCCGATCATCGGCTTCAACATCGTCGAATTCGTGCCGCAGCAGGATGTCGGCGGGCTCGGCACGCGGACGGTCTGCCGCCTCGCCATGCTGGCGGCGGGGCTGCTCGCCAGGGGCGTGCAGCGCTGAACGCGAATCGCTTCAGCGCGTTGGGCGGCGTTCCTGCCGTGGTGCGGCAAGTGGCTGTGCAGCCCGTGTCGCGCTCGTGCTGCCAGGTAGTGCGATCTCGGGCGCAGCCGATGCGGTTCGGCGCCCTGCCTGCCGTGCATGTGGCTCTTCCGGCCGTGCCGTTTTGCCGCTAGGGCGGTAGCAGTAGCGTCGCGCTACCCTGACGAGCAGGGCCGCCGGAGAGGCGCCGAAGGCTCGCAAGCAAGAGGAAAGCCATGGATCGCCGTAAATTCATCAAGTCGGCAGGCGCCGGTGCCGCCGCCAGTGCCGCCATCGCCGCTCCGGCGGTGGCCCAGTCGATGCCGAAGGTCAGCTGGCGCCTGACCTCGAGCTATCCGAAGAGCCTGGACACGCTGTTCGGCATCTCGACCCAGGTCGCCAAGCGCGTCGCGGAAGCGACCGACGGCAACTTCCAGATCCAGACCTTCGCCGCCGGCGAGATCGTGCCGGCGCTGCAGGCGCTCGACGCGGTGCAGAACGGCACGGTCGAATGCAGCCACACCCTGGCGAGCTTCTACATCGGCAAGGACACCGCCTTCGCCTTCGAGACCTCGCTGCCTTTCGGGCTGAACACCCGGCAGCAGAACGCCTGGCTCTATGCCGGCGGCGGGCTCGAGCTCTGCCGCGACTTCATGAAGAAGTTCAACATCCACACCATCCCCTCCGGCAATACCGGCGCGCAGATGGGCGGCTGGTTCCGCAAGGAGATCAAGTCGGTCGCCGATCTCCAGGGCCTGAAGTTCCGCATCGCCGGCCTCGGCGGGCGGATCATGTCGAAGCTCGGCGTGGTGCCGCAGACGCTCGGCGGCGGCGACATCTACCCGGCGCTGGAGCGCGGCACGCTCGATGCGGCCGAGTTCTCCGGCCCCTATGACGACGAGAAGCTCGGCTTCCAGAAGGTGGCGAAGTACTACTACTACCCGGGCTTCTGGGAAGGCTGCGCCAATGTCAGCTTCATCGCCAACATGGACAAGTGGAATGCGCTGCCGGCGCATTATCGCGCCATCGTCGAGGCGGCCTGCGCCGAGGCCAATGCGCTGTGCGTGGCGAAATACGACCATGGCAACCCGGACGCGCTGATCCGCCTCGTCGGCACCGGCGCCGAGCTGCGGCCCTTCCCGCAGGACGTGATGCAGGCGGCCTTCAAGGAGGCTTTCGCGCTCTACGCCGAGCTCGCCGCCAGCAACCCGAACTTCAAGACGTTCTGGGATTCCTTCCTGCCTTACTGGAAGAAGGAACAGCTCTGGTTCCGCGTCGCCGAGCTGCCCTTCGACGCCTTCAACGCTCAGGCTGCCGCGCAGCTGCGCTGAGCGGACCCGATAGAGTCATCCCGGCTGGGCGATGCCCGGCCGGGATGACGAAGCGGTTCGCAACGAATGTCGCCCGCGTTGCGGGTGGTGCCGATCTGGCTGCTCCATCAATGGCTTGCAGCCGGATCCAGCCAATCTGATTCAAGCCTGTGGTGGCTGGCGCAGGCTCAGTCGAGATAGCGAACCCGGTTGCTCGCCAGCAATTCGATGGCGAAGCCGGGGGCGTCGAGTCCGGCGGTGACCTCCGAGAGCAACCCAGCCTCGTTGGTCCGCACCACCTTCAGCCGCTCGACGATCTCGGCAGCGCGTCGGTGCGGGACGACGACGACGCCGTCCGGGTCGCCGATCAGGATGTCGCCCGATTCGACGGCGACGCCGCCGCAGACGATCGGCAGGCCGACCGTGCCGGGTCCCGAGCGGTGCACGGAGGATGGCGTCGCGCCCTTGGAGAAGACCGGCAGGCCGATGCGGCGCAGATCGGCGATGTCACGGACCACGCCATCCGTCACGAAGGCGGCGACCTCGCGATTCTGCATCATCCCCGCCAGGAGATCGCCGATGATGCCGGCCTGGGTGAAGCCGTGCGTCGCCGCGACGATCACGTCGCCGGCTTCGGCCAAAGCGACGGCGGCGCAGACCGCGAGGTTGTCGCCGGGGCCGCAATCGCAGGTCAGGGCGGTGCCGATGAAGAATTCCGGCATGCCGGGCGGCGGCTTGATCGCAAAGTCCATCGCGCCGCCGGCATGCATCGCGTCGGAGATCTGGGCCGTCGGCACGCCCTTGAAGGCTGCGACCAGGGCGGCCTGCGGGCGCTCGAAGGTCTTGCGGATGGTCAGCAGCGGGGCTTCGTCGATCATGGCAATGCAGTCTCGCGTCACGGGGCCTGACGAAAGTCTAGGCCGGGAGGCGGCGGCCGCAAGCGCCAACCCACAATTCGGCGCGGCCACCCGCTTGACCGGCAGGGCCGGCATTCCTACGCCTGTCGCATGACTTCGCGCGCCTTCATCGCCGGTTGCCTCGGCACGAGCCTCACCCAAGACGAGCGCGCCTTCTTCCGCGACGCCCGGCCCTGGGGCTTCATCCTGTTCAAGCGCAACACCCAGGACCCGGCGCAGGTCGCGGCGCTGACGGCCTCGATGCGCGAATGCGTCGGCTGGCAGGCGCCGATCCTGATCGACCAGGAGGGCGGGCGGGTGCAGCGCATGGGGCCGCCGCACTGGCCGCCCTATCCGCCGGCGCTCGCCTTCCTCGCGATCAACGATCCCGTGCAGCAGCGCGAGATCGTCCGGCTCTCGGCGCGGCTGATGGCGCATGATCTCAAGACCGTCGGCATCGATGTCGACTGCCTGCCGGTGCTCGACGTGCCGGTCGTCGGCAGCCATGACGTGATCGGCAACCGTGCCTATGCGCGCGATCCCGCGATGGTGGCGAAGCTCGGGCGCGCGGCGGCCGAAGGCCTGCTTGCCGGGGGCGTGCTGCCGGTGGTCAAGCACATGCCCGGCCATGGCCGGGCGCAGGCCGACAGCCATCACGACCTGCCGGTGGTCGAGGCCAGCCTCGACGAACTGCGCGCCCACGACTTCACGCCTTTCCGCCATCTCGCCGACATGCCGCTGGCGATGACGGCGCATGTCGTCTTCACCGCGCTCGACAAGCGCAAGCCGGCGACGACCTCGCGCCGGATCGTCCGCGACGTGATGCGCGGCGAGCTCGGCTTCGACGGGTTGATCATGACCGACGACATCTCGATGAAGGCGCTGTCGGGCAGTTTCGCCGAGAAGTCGAAGGCGGCGATCCGGGCCGGCGTCGACGTCGTGCTGCATTGCCATGGCATCATGGAGGAGATGGTCGCGGTCGCCGGGGCGGTGCCGGCGATGACCGGGCACCGCGCCCGCCGGGCGGCGATGGCGCTGGCGCGCATCCGCCATGAGCCGGAACCACTGGACGTCGACGCGGCGCGCGCCCAGCTCGCCAGCGCGCTTGCCATGGGCGGGCGTTAGGCCGAACCTGTCCCACGGGGCTGTGGCGCGGCGATAGGCCGTTCGCCGGATATGGGGATGGGCCACCGATGGCCGCTGAACTGCCTTTCGAGGAGAGCGCTGCGCCCGAGCGCGCGGTGGACGAGCCGGCGTTCCTGATCGACGTCGACGGCTATGAAGGGCCGCTCGACTTGCTGCTCGACCTCGCCCGGCGCCAGAAGGTCGATCTGGCGCGGATCTCGATCCTGGCGCTGGCGGAGCAGTACCTGTCCTTCGTCGAGCGGGCGCGCGAACTGCGGCTCGAACTCGCCGCCGATTATCTCGTGATGGCGGCCTGGCTCGCCTATCTGAAATCGCGCCTGCTGCTGCCCGAGCCGCCCAAGGGCGAGGAGCCGAGCGCAGCCGAGCTTGCGACGGCGCTCGCTTTGCGGCTGCAGCGGCTGGAGGCGATCCGTGCTGCGGCGCAGCGCCTGGCGGTGCGTGAGCGGCTCGGCCGCGATGTCTTCGTGCGCGGCGCGCCGGAGGCGGTGGTCGCCGGGGTGCGCCCGGTTTGGGAGGCCGAGCTCTACGATCTGCTCGCAGCCTACGCCCAGCAGCGCCAGCGCCATGTCCGCACGCCGATGAGCGTCGGCCATCGTCAGGTGCTCTCGCTGGTCGAGGCGCGTGAGGCGCTGGCACGGCTTGTCGGCGAGGCGGGGGAATGGACCGCGATCGACGGCTATCTCGCGCAGTACATGCAGAGCCATGGCATGCCGGCCGAGACCATGAGCGCGACGGTGAAGGCCTCCTCGCTCTCGGCCATGCTCGAAATGGTGCGGGAAGGCGTGCTCGACCTGCGCCAGGACGGCGCCTTCGCGCCGCTCTATGTCCGCCGGCGCTCCTCCCGGCCGCCGTCTCTGGGATTGTGAGGATTTGATCCGCATGGCCCCGGCCGAAGCCCAGAGGGACGAGGACGACGAGCGCTGGGATGGCGTCGAGGCGCTGGCCCGCGCCTGCCGCATCGCCGAGGCGCTGCTCTTCGCCTCGGCCGCGCCGCTGTCCGCCGAGGAACTCGCCAAATCGGTGCCGGCCAATGTGCCGATCGAGAAGGTGCTGGAGGCGCTCGAGCGCAGCTATGCGATGCGCGGAGTGACGCTGAAGCGCGTCGCCGGCGGCTTCGCCTTCCGCACCGCGCCCGATCTTGCCTATCTGCTCGCCCCCGAGGCCGAGGCGCCGCGCAGGCTCTCGCGCGCCGCGCTCGAGATCCTGTCGATCATCGCCTATCACCAGCCGGTGACGCGGGCCGAGATCGAGGAGATCCGCGGCGTCGCCACGGCCAAGGGCACGCTCGACATCCTGCTAGAGGCCGGCTGGGTGCGGCTGCGTGGCCGCCGCCGCTCGCCCGGGCGGCCGGTGACCTTCGGGACCACGAAGGGCTTCCTCGACCATTTCGGGCTCGACCGCATCGACGACCTGCCCGGGCTCGACGAATTGAAGGGCGCCGGCTTCATCGAAGGGCGGCTCTCCAAGGACCTCTCGGTGCCGATTCCGGACGATGATCCGGACCTGCGCGCCGACGAGGATCCGCTCGGCGACCTGTTCAGTCCGCTTGACGAAGGCGGCTAGCCGCCGCACAGCGCGGGGAGTGGCGCGGGTTCTGGATGCAGGATGTCATCCTGGGCGGCCGAAGGTCGCCTCGGGATCCATACCGGAGGTCTTGCCGGGAGAGGCTTGGGCATGGGTCCCGGGCCTCCGCTGCGCACCGCCCGGGACGACCGTGCGGATTGGTTGAAAACGGAGCAGAATTTGGCTCGTAGCGAAAGCATGACGCGCTGGCTGGGCTGGGGACGGCGCGGCACCGCCGGCGCTGCCATTCCGGTCTCGCTCGGCTTCGAGGGGGTGACGCAGCGATTCGGCGGCGTGACCGCGCTCGATGACGTTTCGCTGAAGGTCGCGCCGGGCGAGGTCATCGCGCTGCTCGGTCATTCCGGCTGCGGCAAGACGACGCTGCTGCGGCTCGCCGCCGGCGTCGAGCGGCCGAGTGCCGGCCGCGTTCTGCTTGAGGGGAGGGATGTCGCCTCGGCCGACGCCTTCGTCGAGCCGGAGGAGCGCGGCGTCGGGCTGGTCTTCCAGGACTACGCGCTGTTTCCGCATCTCAGCGTGCGCGAGAACGTCCGCTTCGGGCTGCGCGGCTACAGCGATGCGCAGGCCGATGCCACGGCCCTGCGGGCGATTGCCCGCGTCGGCCTCGCCGATCTCGCCGAGGCTTATCCACACATGCTTTCGGGCGGCGAGCAGCAGCGCGTCGCGCTGGCGCGGGCAGTGGCGCCGCGGCCGGGCGTGCTCCTGATGGACGAACCCTTCTCCAATCTCGACCGGCGCCTGCGCGATACGGTGCGCGACGAGACCATGGCGCTGCTCGACGAAATCGGCGCGACCTCGATCATCGTCACCCATGATCCCGAGGATGCGATGCGGATCGCCGACCGGATCGTGCTGATGCGCCAGGGCCGGATCGTGCAGATCGGCACGGGCGAGGAACTCTACCGCAAGCCCGTCAGCCTCTTTGCCGCCCGATTTTTCTGCGATCTTACCGAGATCGACGGGACGGTCGTGCGCGGCGCCGTCGATACGCCGATCGGCCGCTTTCCGGCGAATGGACTGGCCGAGGGCGCGGCGGCGGTGGTGTGCGTACGCCCGCAAGGGGTCAGGCTCGTGCCAAGAGGCTTCTGCCTGCCCGGCAGGGTGGTGGCGCGGCGCTTCCTTGGCGAGGTCGACGATCTGCAGATCGCGGTCGACGGGCTCGACAAGCCGCTGACGGCGCGCTTCGCGCAACCGGGCTCCGTCCGCGAGGGCGAGGATGTCGGTCTCGACATCTCGACCGACGAAGTCCTTGTGTTCCCTAGCGGGGACACCTAGTTTCCGGCACAAGCGACTGGCCCGGCTGGGAGGTCGGAGGCTGGGTTCAATTCGGAGGAATTTGCGATGGGTGGCGTCAGTATCTGGCACTGGGTCGTCGTCGGTGTCATCGTCATGCTGCTCTTCGGCCGCGGTAAGGTCTCGGAGCTGATGGGCGACGTCGCGAAGGGCATCAAGTCGTTCAAGAAGGGCATGGCGGAGGATGATCCGCCGGAGACCGCCGCGCCGCCGGCCGATCCCAAGGTGATCGACCACACCGCGCAGACGGCCAACCCCGCCCCCGCCAAGGCCGAAACCAAGGCCTGATGGCGCGCCGCCAGCGCGCTTTCCCGTCGGCCGTGCGCGGCCGGACGCAGAAGGGCGCGCTGGATCGATATCTTGAGCAGGCCGGCCCGCAAAAGTGGTTTCCACTTGCGGCTGTGCATGCTCTAGAGCGGCGTGGGTGGCGAGAGGACTAGCCGTCGATGTTCGACATCGCCTGGAGCGAATTACTGCTGATCGGGGGCGTTGCGCTCATCGTGATCGGTCCCAAGGAGTTGCCGGGCGCCCTGCGCACTGCCGGACAGATGGTCGGCAAGGTCAGGCGCATGGCCGCTGAATTCCAGGGGCAGTTCAACGATGCGATGCGCGAGGCGGAGCTGCACGACCTGAAGAAGCAGGTCGAGGACATCGGAACCTCGGTACAGGCCTCGACCAATTTCGACCCGATCGAGCCGATGAAGGACTTTGGTACGCCGGCGGCGCCGAAGCCCGACGATGCGGCGGTCAAGGAGGCGGAAGCCAAGCTCGCGGCGATTCCCGGGCCGGAGCCCTTGCCCGAGGTCGTGATCGATCCGGCGCCGGTTGCGGCTGCCGAAGTGCCGGCGAAGCCGAAGCGCAAGCGCAAGACCGTGGCCACCGAAGAGCCCGTCATTCCGGAGGCCGAAGCCGCGCCGCCGGAGCCTGCCGCCAAGCCCGCCCGCAAGCGCAAGCCCAAGGCCGCAGAGAGTGAAGACGGGAGCCCGGCATGAGTCTCGCCGAGGTGAAGACGCCTGCGGGTCGTGACGGCGAGGACGAGATCGAGGCCTCGCGCGCGCCGCTTATCGACCATCTGATCGAGCTGCGCTCGCGGCTGATCAAGTCGCTGGTCGCCTTTCTGATCATGTTCTTCGTCTGCTTCGCCTTCGCGACGCAGATCTATAACCTCCTGGTCCAGCCCTATGTCTGGGCGGCCGGGCCGGGCGCCAATGTCCAGCTGATCTACACGGCGCCGCTCGAATATCTCTTCACGCAGATCAAGATCGCGGCGTTCGGCGCGGGCTTCTTCGCCTTCCCGGTGATCGCGACGCAGATCTACAAGTTCGTCGCGCCGGGCCTCTACAAGAACGAGCGCCAGGCGTTCGCGCCCTATCTCGCGGCGACGCCGATCTTCTTCATCCTCGGCTCGGCCATGGTCTACTTCTTCGCCATGCCGGTGCTGATGAAGTTCTCGATCGGCATGCAGCAGGCGGCGACCGAGGGCCAGGCCGGCATCCAGCTGCTGCCCAAGGTCAGCGAGTATCTCTCGCTGATCATGACGCTGATCTTCGCCTTCGGCGTTTCCTTCCAGTTGCCGGTGATCCTGACCCTGCTCGGCCAGGCCGGAATCATCACCTCGCAGTTCCTGAAGGATAAGCGCCGCTACGCCATCGTCTTCGTCTTCGTGGTCGCGGCCGTTCTGACCCCGCCCGACGTGATTTCGCAGCTGATGCTCGCGGTGCCGATGCTGCTGCTCTACGAGCTCTCGGTGTTCTCGGTCCGCCATGTCGAGAAGAAGCGCGAGGAGAAGAAGGCTGCGGAAGAGGCGGCAGAGAAGGCCGGCGAGTAGAGGCAGCTGATCCCGTCCGGCGCTGACCGTCATCCCGGAGCTGCGCCGCTGGCGCGGCTTGTCCAGGAAAACGGGGAGGGCGGTGGACAGGCAGCTGCCAAGGATGGCAGTTCCCTCGCGCGCCGTCCCGGTCTACAGCATCACGCTCTTTCGATTAACGGCGTGACTGGCGATGTACGACATCAAATGGATTCGCGAGAATGCGGAAGCGTTCGACCGGGGGCTGAAGCGGCGCGGGCTGGAGTCGCTGTCCTCCTCGCTGCTCGCGCTCGACGACACCCGCCGTGCGGCCATCGCCAAGGCGCAAGCCGCGCAGGAGCGCCGCAACGCGCTCTCCAAGGAAATCGGCAAGGCGATGGGCGCGAAGGACATCGCTCTCGCTGAAAAGCTCAAGGCCGAGGTCGCAGCTCTCAAGGAAGCGGGCCCGGCGCTCGAGGCCGAGGAGAAGGCCGCGGTCGAGACGCTCAGCGAGCAGCTCGCGGCGATCCCGAACCAGCCGCACGAGGACGTGCCGGAAGGCGCCGACGAGCACGGCAATGTCGAATACAGCCGCCATGGCGAAAAGCCGGAGGAGGGCGGCGGCAAGCGCCTGGTCGGCGTCAACCAGCCGAAGGAGCATTACGAGCTCGGCGAGGCGCTCGGCCAGATGGACTTCGAGAAGGCGGCCAAGCTCTCCGGCTCGCGCTTCGTCGTGCTCGACCGGCAGATCGCCAGGCTGAACCGCGCCATCGGCCAGTTCATGCTCGACACCCATGTCGAGGAGCATGGCTATACCGAGGTCAATCCGCCGCTGATGGTGCGCGACGACGCGATGTTCGGCACGGCGCAGCTGCCGAAGTTCCGGGATGACCAGTTCCGGGCCGGCGACGACCACTGGCTCATCCCGACCGCCGAGGTCCCGCTGACCAACCTCGTGCGCGAATCGATCCTCTCCGAGGAGGAGCTGCCGCGCCGCTTCACTGCGCTCACCCCCTGCTTCCGGGCGGAAGCCGGCTCGGCCGGCCGCGACACCCGCGGCATGCTGCGCCAGCACCAGTTCGAGAAGGTCGAGCTGGTCTCGATCACCGCGCCGGAGAAGTCGCGCGAGGAGCATGAGCGCATGCTCGCCTGCGCCGAGAACGTCCTGAAGAAGCTCGATCTGCATTATCGCGTGATGACGCTGTGCACCGGCGACATGGGCTTTGCCTCGCAGAAGACCTACGACATCGAGGTCTGGCTGCCGGGCCAGAAGACCTATCGCGAGATCTCGTCCTGCTCGGTCTGCGGCGATTTCCAGGCGCGGCGGATGAACGCCCGCTACAAGACCAAGGACGGCAAGGGTCCGTTCTTCGTCCACACCCTCAACGGCTCGGGCACGGCGGTCGGCCGCGCCCTGATCGCGGTGATGGAGAACTACCAGAACGCCGACGGCTCGATCTCCGTGCCGGACGCGCTGGTTCCCTATATGCGCGGGGCGACCCGCATCGAGAAGGCGGCCTGATCCCATGCGTATCCTGGTGACCAATGACGACGGCATCCATGCCGAGGGCCTGGCGGTGCTGGAGCGCATCGCCGCACAGCTCTCCGACGATGTCTGGGTCGTCGCGCCCGAGACGGATCAGTCGGGCGTTGCGCATTCGCTGTCGCTGTCGAACCCGCTGCGCCTGCGCGAGGTCGGCGAGAAGCGCTATGCCGTGCAGGGCACGCCGACCGATTGCGTGATCATGGCGGTGCGCTCGATCCTGGCCGACGCCAAGCCCGATCTCGTGCTCTCCGGCGTCAATCGCGGCCAGAACGTCGCCGAGGACGTGACCTATTCCGGCACCATCGCCGCCGCGATGGAGGGAACGCTGCTCGGCATTCCCTCGATCGCGATTAGCCAGGCCTATATGCCGGGCGACCGCAGCAAGATCAGCTGGGACTGCGCCGAGCAGCACGCGCCATCGATCATCCGCAAGCTGCTGGAGGAGGGCATTCCGAAGGATATCCTCTTCAACCTCAACTTCCCCAACGTCCCGCCCGCCGAGGTGAAGGGCGTCGCGGTGACGGTGCAGGGCCGGCGCGACCAGGAGCTTGTGCGGCTGGAGCCGCGCCAGGACGGCCGCGGCAATCCGTATTTCTGGATTGCCTTCCAGCGCTCGAAGCGCGAGCCGGCGAACGGCACGGATCTGCGGGCGCTGGCCGAGGGCAAGATCTCGCTCACGCCGCTGGAGCTCGACCTGACCCATGAGCCGACGCTGACCCGCTTCGCGCAGGTCTTTGCGTAAACTGACTGGGATGTCGTGCTCAGCCCTCATCCTGAGGAGCCGCGGAGCGGCGTCTCGAAGGATGTTCCAGCAGGTGCGGCAGTTCTCGGATCTGTCCTTCGAGACGCGATCCTGCGGATCGCTCCTCAGGATGAGGGCTGAGGGTATGGGGCGCCGCAAGCGATGACCGAGGAGGGGGCCAGCAGCGAGAGCGAGCGCACCGTCGCCTTTCTCCTCTCCCTGCGCGCGCGCGGCGTGCGCGATCTCCCCTTGCTGCGGGCGATGGAGAAGGTGTCGCGCGAGCATTTCGCGCCGTCGCGCTTCGCCGATCTCGCGCGCCAGGACGTTTCCGTCCCCTTGCCTTGCGGCCAGACGATGACGGCGCCGCACACGGTCGCGGCGCTCGTCGGGGCGCTCGAGATCAAGCCGGGCTGCCGGGTGCTCGAGGTCGGCTCCGGCTCGGGCTATGTCGCGGCTCTGCTGGCGGCGATGGGCGCGCAGGTCGTCTCTCTGGAACGCTATCGCACGCTGGCGCTCGCCGCCCATGAGCGGCTGGCCGGTGGCGGCTTCTCGAAATCGGTCGAGCTGCACCATGCCGACGGCTTCCAGCCCGACCGTACGCTCG
Organism: Allobosea rubneri; assembly: GCF_032464875.1. Taxonomy (NCBI): domain Bacteria; kingdom Pseudomonadati; phylum Pseudomonadota; class Alphaproteobacteria; order Hyphomicrobiales; family Alloboseaceae; genus Allobosea; species Allobosea rubneri. Next base: position 968 of record NZ_JAWDID010000091.1, on the reverse strand, counting down.
GCCGATTCGACCGAATCCTCGTCAACGGCGTGATGCAGGCCCTGCCCGAAGCCCTGCTGGCGCGGCTGGGGCAGGGCGGGCGGCTCGTCGCGGCCCTGCGGGTCGAGGGCATCACCCGGCGCGTCGTGGTGACCAGCGGCGAGAATGTTTTCGACCATGCGCTCGGCCCGGCGATTCGCCTGCCGCCGCTGGCGCCCGGCCTGGCGCGGGCACTCTGAGCCGGGTTCAGCCGGCTTCAAAATTTACGCCGACCAGCCACTGCGAAACGCTTTCGTAACCTAACCGCCGTTTTAATGCGGACCATAGAGTTGCGTCGTTCGCGAGTGCTGAGCCATGCGTAAGCAAGTTGAGTTGGCAATGCCGAAGCCTTTGGTCCGCCTGGTGTCGGTGTGCGCCCTCACAGTCGCCCTCGGCGCCTGCTCGGAAGCCACGCGCTTCACCGAGGCGCCGTTCGCCAATCCCTTCAAGACCGCGCAGGCGCCGTCGGGTTACGACCCGGCGACGACCGGCTCGATCGGCCGGAGCGCCCCGCAGTCGGCGCCGTCCCGTCCGTATGAATCGTCGCCCATCGCCTCCGGCGGTGGCGTCCGCAGCCAGCCGCTGCCGCCGCCGACCTCCTCCGTGGCTCTGCGCTCCGCGCCTGTCGCGTCGTCGGCCCCGGCCGTCGTCGGCTCGGCCAATGGCTGGAGCGCCCAGGGCGGCACCCCGATCGTGATGGCGCATGGCGAGACGCTCGACACGATCTCCGGCCGTTACGGCGTGCCGCGTTCGGCGCTGATGTCGGCGAACGGCCTGTCGAGCGCCGAGGTCACGCCCGGCACGCGCATCGTCGTCCCCGTCTACAACGCCAGCGGCAGCCAAACCGCTTCGCGCCAGCCTCTGCCCAGCGAGAGCCGCAGCGACGCCAATCGTCTGGCGCCGCCGCCTGCGGCGCCAGACGATTGGCGTCGCTGCGGCTCTCGCTGGGC
>NZ_JAWDID010000090.1:0-13254 GCF_032464875.1 Allobosea rubneri | reverse complement strand
GGCGGAGGCGATCGCCAGAGCGGGCGGCCGGGCTGCGCGTTCGGATTCCTGCCGCAGGGCCCGCGCGCGCTCCTCGTAGACCACCGGCGGCTCGTAGAAGGCGATGCGCAGCGGGTTGAGATCCGGTGCCCGCGTGCCCTGCGCCGAACGAGTCGTCGATAGCTCGACAGCGACCTCGCTCCAGTCCTCGCCGGTCCGCTGGCGCAATTCGGCACGGCGGGTGAAGGCGATCTCGGCGCCACCATTCAAGTTGCCGGTGGTGAGTCTCGCCTCGTAGACCGGCAGCCAGCTCGCGCCCGAGACACGGTAGCTGACGGCGATCTCGGCCGCGACCGGCGCCTTCGCCTCGACGGCGATGGCGACCTCGCGCCTGGGCTGGCCGGCGCGCGCGCCATGCGGGCGGGCCTTTTCCAGTGCCGCGATCTCGGCCTCGGTGTCGGCGATGCGGTTGCGCAGGGTCAGCAACTCGCCCTGGACCTTGACCAAAGCTGTGCCGATCGCATCGAAGATCGCCGGCCAGTCGCCGACCGGCAGCGCCTTGCCGTCGGGGCCGAGCTTGTCGGGGCCGGTCTTGCCGAAATTCTCGATCGTCGCGCGCTTGGCCTCGACGGCGCTGACCTGTCCCTCCAGAGCGGCCTTCTCGCCCTGCAGGGCCCTGATCTTGCCTTCGAGGGCGGCGTCGACGGCGGGGCGCGCCTCGCCGGGAACCTGGCGGACATCGACGGAGCCGATCGCGAAGGGCCCATCGCCCTGCGCCTCGACCCGGATCGAGGCGGGGTCGATGCCCGCCGGCAGGCCACGCAGGACGATCTGCGAGACGCCCTGCAGAAGCGACGCCTTGCCGAGGCGGGTGACCAGGGCTCCGTCCGGGTAGACGGTGACGCGGTCGATCTTCGAGGCGAGCTCGACCTCGGAGGCGCCGGCGAGGCCCGGTGCGAAAATCAAGGCTGCGGCCAGTCCGGTCTTCATCATCATGCTGTCCCCCGACAAATCACGCAGCCGCGATTTGCCCGAGGGATTTCGGCGCGGCGAGGGCGGAATTGAGCCGGAAGGTGGAAAGGCGCCGGTAGGGCACGACCACCGCCCGGCGACGATGGTAGGCCCTTGCCGCTGCCAGGACGGTTTTCGCTACGTCAGGAAGCCTTTCGGCCGCACTCAGCTGCGCAGGCCCGGCGCCTCCTGGCCGGTGCTGGCGACATATTCGGTGTAGCCGCCGCCATATTGGTGGATGCCGTCCGGCGTCAGCTCGAGCACGCGGTTCGAGAGCGCCGCCAGGAAATGGCGGTCGTGGCTGACGAAGAGCATGGTGCCCTCGTACTGAGCCAGCGCCGTGATCAGCATCTCCTTGGTGGCGATGTCGAGATGGTTGGTCGGCTCGTCGAGCACCAGGAAATTCGGCGGGTCGTAGAGCATCTTGGCCATGACGAGCCGTGCCTTCTCGCCGCCCGAGAGGAAGCGGCAGCGCTTCTCGACATCGTCGCCCGAGAAGCCGAAGCAGCCGGCGAGCGCCCGCAGCGAGCCCTGGCCGGCCTGCGGGAAGGAGCCTTCCAGCGATTCGAAGACGGTGGCGTCGCCGTCGAGCAGCTCCATGGCGTGCTGGGCGAAATAGCCCATCTTGACGCTTGCGCCGATGGCGACGGAGCCGTCATCGGGCTTGGACGAGCCGGCGATCAGCTTCAGCAGGGTCGATTTGCCGGCGCCGTTGACGCCCATCACGCACCAGCGCTCCTTGCGCCGCACCTGGAAGTCGAGCCCCTCATAGATGCTGCGGCTGCCATAGCGGACATGGACGTTCTTCAGCGTCGCGACGTCCTCGCCCGAGCGTGGCGCCGGCTGGAACTCGAACTGCACGGTCTGGCGGCGGCGGGGCGGCTCGACCCGGTCGATCTTGTCGAGCTTCTTGACGCGGCTCTGGACCTGCGCGGCATGCGAGGCGCGGGCCTTGAAGCGCTCGATGAAGGCGATCTCCTTGGCGAGCATCGCCTGCTGGCGCTCGAACTGCGCCTGCTGCTGCTTCTCGGCGAGCGCGCGCTGCTGCTGGTAGAATTCGTAGTCGCCGGAATAGCTGGTCAGCGTACCGCCATCGATCTCGATGATCTTGCCGACGATGCGGTTCATGAACTCGCGGTCGTGCGAGGTCATCAGCAGGGCGCCGTCATAGCCCTTGAGGAAGCTCTCCAGCCAGATCAGGCTTTCGAGGTCGAGATGGTTGCTCGGCTCGTCGAGCAGCATGGCGTCGGGCCGCATCAGGAGGATGCGGGCGAGGGCGACGCGCATCTTCCAGCCGCCGGAAAGCGCGCCGACATCGCCGTCCATCATCTCCTGGCTGAAGCCGAGCCCGGCGAGCACCTCTCGGGCGCGGCCGTCGAGCGCATAGCCGTCGAGTTCCTCGAAGCGGCCCTGCACCTCGCCATAGCGGGCGATCAGTTCCTCCATCTCGTCGGCGCGGTCTGGATCGCCGAGCGCCGTCTCGAGCTCTTTCAGCTCGGCTGCGACGGAGCTGACCGGGCCGGCGCCGTCCATCACCTCGGAGACGGCGCTGCGGCCGGCCATGTCGCCGACATCCTGGCTAAAATAGCCGATGGTGGTGCCGCGATCGACCGCGACCTGCCCCTCATCCGGCAGTTCCTCGCCGGTGATCATCCGGAACAGCGTGGTCTTGCCCGCGCCGTTGGGGCCGACAAGGCCGATCTTCTCGCCCTTTTGCAAGGCGGCCGAGGCCTCGATGAAGATGATCTGGCGGCCGTTCTGCTTGCCGATGCTTTCGAGGCGAATCATGGGGTCCGGGAGGTTTTCAAGATTTGGGATTGCCGCGCGTTTACAGGCTGAGGGACGCGCGCGGAACCCCGTGGCATGCCGGATCAGCTCTTTGCGCTGCGCGCGACCATGGCGATGATCGTCTCGAACAGCTCGCGCTTCGCCTCGTCGGCGCCGATCTCCTGCGTCGCCGCAGCGTGCGACAGCCCTTCGGCGGCGCCGAGCATGGCGCGTAAGCCCGCGGTCGGGATCGTCCTGCCGGCGGCGAAGGGCGCGAGCAGGGCCCGGCATTTCTCCAGGAAGATCAGGTCGCAGTCGCGCTTGACCGCGGCAAGCTCGGGCGAGCCGGCGAGCGCTGCCATGACGCCGGGGATCTCGCGCCCCTGGGTCAGGACGCAGTCGACATAGGACGAGGCGATCGCCCCGGCCTTGCCCGCGAGGCTCGCCTCGCTGCTTTCGAGCGCGGCCTCCATGATCGCGTATTCCCGCATGTCGAAGTCGCGATAGAGCGCGATCAACAGGGCGCTGCGGGTCGGAAAATGGCTGTAGACCACCGGCTTGGTGACGCCCGCCCGCTCGGCAAGGTGCCCGAGCGTCAGGGCGTCAGTGCCCTCGTCACCGACGATCCGCCAGGCGGTCTCGATGAGCTGGCGCTGGCGGTCCTCGCGCGTCAGGCGCTGACGGCGCGGCTGTTCGGCATTCTGGCTTGACATGTCTTATATACCAAAAGTAACTTACTAAAAGTATATAGCGACATCCACCCGATCGCAATCACCGCAGGAGAGAGCGCATGCATGCCCTCGTCGTTGTCGCCCATCCCGATCCCGCTTCGCTCAGCCAGGCCGTGACGCAGGCGCTCGCCGAAGGCGTTTCCAGTGCCGGCCATAGCGTCGAGATCGCCGATCTCGCCAAGGAAGCGTTCGATCCGCGCTTCTCGTTGAGTGATCTCGCCGTCCATCGCCGCGAGATCGCCCAGCCCGCCGACATCGCCTTCGAGCAGGCGCGGATCGACCGGGCCGATGCGCTGGTGCTGGTCTATCCGGTCTATTGGTGGTCGATGCCGGCGCTGATGAAGGGCTGGATCGAGCGCGTCTTCGCCAATGGCTGGGCCTATGACGAAGGGGCTGACCAGAAGACGGTCAAGAAGCTGGGGCATCTGCCGATCCATCTCGTCGGGATCGGCGGCGCCACCATGCGCACCTATGAGCGCCATGGCTATCTCAGCGCGATGAAGACGCAGATTGAGCATGGCATCTTCGGCTATTGCGGCGCGCCGGTCGTGACCTCCGAGCTGCTGCTGCCGGTGCCGGAGATGTCGGAGCATCTCGATACGGCGCGGGCGCTCGGTAGCAAGGTGTTCGAGGCGGCAAACGAAGCCGCCGTAGCGGCGTAGGTGTGCATTTGCTCGTCATGGTCGGGCTTGTCCCGACCATCCACGTCTTTGCTTTGCTAGTCGAACGTCGTGTTCAAGACGTCGATGCTCGCCACAAGAACGAGCATGACGGAGAAATTCAAGCGCGCCCGCGCAGGCTCGCCTCTGGCTTTACCCGCATCTCCAGGAAGTTGCTGAGCTCGGTCACCCGCTTGATCGGGTCGAGAACCTCTTCGTCCAGCCCATGCGCCCAGGCAAGATCGCGGCGGGTCGGCTCGGCGTCGAGCGCATCGAGATCGGCGAGCCAGCTTTCCGTCTCGGCCTCGTCGCGGCGGAAGCCGCGTTCGATCAGCACCTTGCCATGCCGCCGCAGGATCGTGGCGATCAGGCCCAGCGAGAATTCGGGATGGTACTGCACGCCCCAGAAGGTACCGCCGTCCTGGCGGAATTCGGCAGCCTGGATCGGACTCATCGCATTGGCTGCGAGGATGGTGGCGTCGGCAGGCGGGGCGACGATGCTGTCGAAATGGATCGCCGGCGCATCGAAGGCCGCGGGGCGGCCGGCGAGCAATGGATGCGAAGCGCCGGCTTGCGTCTTCGCGATGCGGCGCGCGAAGCCGATCTCGAGCCCGTTCGGGTTGAGCGCGACTGTGCCGCCGGCAGCGACCGCCGCGATCTGGATGCCCCAGCAGGAGCCGAAACAGGGTGTGCCGCTCTGATAGATCGCCCGCATGAGCTCGATCTGCCGGGTCACCGCCGGTTCCGGGCTGTGGATGTGGAGCGACGAACCGGTCAGGGCGATGCCGTCATAGGAGGAGAGGCCGGTACCGTCAGGCAGATTGGCGCCTTCGTCGGCGGGCAGGCAGATATCCGTGACCAGCGACGGCTCGATCCGCCTGAGCTCGGCTGCGTAGGCTTCGCCGGGCCTTGCGCCGCTGTCGCGCGCATACTCCTCGCGCTGTTCGCGCTTGTAGCCGTCGACGACGAGGACGCGGAGCGGTTTGGGGCTGAACACGGTCATGGCTTCCTCGGGACGTTTGCGTCCGGCGACGGGCTGCGTTGCGCCTCCTCTCATAGGAGAAGCGCCCTGTGCAAGGCTATGCAGGCGCTCCGCAGATATGAGGATCGCGCATCTTGCAGCCGCCCGCCTCCCTTCCGCAGCGCATCTGGGCCAATGCCTATCTGCTGCTGACGCTGACCACCTTGCTCTGGGCGGGCAACGCGGTGGCAAGCAGGCTCGCCGTCGGCCAGATCGCACCGATGACCCTGACCTCGCTGCGCTGGGTCCTGGTCTGTGCCGTCATGCCGTACCTGTTCCGACAGGGGCTGCGCGAGCACTGGCCGGTGTTGAAGGCGAACTGGCTCAAGGTCACGCTGCTCGGCGCCTTCGGCTTCACCGCCTTCAACACGCTGATGTACATCGCGGCCTATTCGACGACCGCGATCAACATCGGGATTCTGCAGGGCTCGATCCCGGTCTTCGTGCTGCTCGGCGCCTTCCTCGCCTTCCGCACGCCGATCGGCGGGCTGCAGGCCCTCGGCGTCACCGTCACCATCATCGGCGTGCTGGTCACGGCGAGCCGCGGCGACTGGCACACCCTGCTGCAGCTCAGCTTCGTGCCGGGCGATCTCTGGATGATCATCGCCTGCCTGCTCTATGCCGGCTACACTGTCGGCATCCGCACGCGCCCGCCAATGCCCGGGCTGATCTTCTTCACGGCTATGGCGATGGTCGCCTGCCTGGTCTCGCTGCCGCTGCTCGCGGCCGAGATCGCCGCCGGCCAGGCCTATTGGCCGACGCTGACCGGCTGGCTGATCCTGATCTATGTGGTGCTCGGCCCCTCGATGGCGTCGCAGCTTTTCTTCATGCGGGCGATCGAATTGATCGGCCCCGGCCGGGCCGGCGTCTTCGTCAACCTCGTGCCGGTGTTCGCGCCGCTGCTTGCCGTCGCGATCCTCGGCGAGCAGCTCGCGCTCTATCACGCGCTGGCGCTGGCGCTGGTGCTCGGCGGCATCTGGATCGCCGAGCGCAAGCGCTGAGAAGCGGCACCCGGCTCGGCCGCTTTCGTCTTCGGTCTCAACTGCGTGTACTGGCCATGCGTGCCACGACGGACAGGGCGAACTCGACGAGATAGGCGTTGAGCGCCAATGAGGCGGCTCCGGCTTGCGCCGTGTCCCTAGCCAGGATCGCCTGCAGAATGTCCTGATGCAGCCGCTTGCCGTGCGCGATTTCCACCTGCTCGTCGCGGACATGCATGATCCAGAAGCGCCGGGACAGGGTCTGCAGCGGCACCATCAAGGCTTCGAGATAGGGATTATGGGCGGCCTGGATGATCAGGGCGTGGGTTTGGCGGACCGTCTCTGAATAGTTGGGAAGGGCGAAGTCGCCGGCCAGGGTGGCTTTCAGCGCAGCGATCGCGCCGATGTCCTTCTCCGTCGCCCGGCTGCAGGCGAGCTCGACGGCCAGGACCTCGACGGCCCGGCGAACCTCGAGCCCGCTGAGCTGATCCTCGACAGAAATCGCCGGGATCTCGATCCCCTTGTTGGGGTGGATCCGTAGCATGTGGTTGAGGGCGAGGCGCTGGATCGCCTCGCGCACGGGGGTGCGTCCGAGCCCCGTCAGTTCCATCAGGCCGCGTTCCGACACCATCGATCCCGGTTTGAGATCGCCCTGCTCGATCAGGTGCTCGATGACGCCGACCGCCTGCTCCGACTGATTCATCCTAGTCCACCCGCATCCGCTGCCGCGCCCGCTGGGCACGGCGATTCAACCAGCGTCTCGATAGCCGATCCCATGGGCTTTCCAAACTGCCATCCATCCGATATATCGGATGGATATTGCTTGAATGCCACTCTAGCTCCGGACCTTTCGCATGAAGTACCGTCCCTCGGCCGAGCCCAGCCCGCTGCCCTTCTCGCCGTTCAAAAGCTGCACCGTGCCCAGGCCGATCGGTTGGTTGTCGAGCGTTAGCGCCGCAGGCGTGGAAAACATCGCGCCCTACAGCCAATGGCAGAACCTGACATTCGATCCGCCGATGGTGATGTTCTCGGCGAACCAGTACCCGGACGGGCGCCGCAAGGACACGGTGCTCAATGCCGAGGAAACCGGCTGGTTCGTCTGGAACATGGCGACCTATGACCTGCGCGAGGCGGTCAATCTGAGCGCGATGGCACTGCCGCCGCAGGAGAGCGAATTCGATCGTCTGAACGTGACGCGGGAATACTCGGACAATGCGCGCATCCCGATGGTGAAGGAGAGCCCGGTCAAGTTCGAGTGCCGGTATCTCGGCACCCATCGCCTGAAAGGCAATTCGCCGGTGGGAACGATCGACATCGTCTTCGCCCAGGTCGAGACGATCCATATCGACGACAAGGTCATCACCGCTGACGGCAAGCTCGACATCGCCTCGATCAGGCCGATCGCCCGGATGGGTTATTTCGACTACGCGGTGGTGAAGGACACCTTCGAAATGCGCGTGCCGGGGGCCGATGCCGATGCCCGCTTCGGCCTCGAAGGGCGCGCCGCCAGCCGCTGACGCAACCGCGCGGCTCTCCGCTTCGAACACTGCAGAACATCATAAAAAAGAGGGGTATCGCATGTCTGGAATCGTTGCGTCGGGCGAGCTCCGCCCGGCGGGATCACGGCGGGTGAAGGATCTGATCGCCGTCAATTTCGGCAATACGCTGGAGTGGTTCGACTGGGCGATCTACACGATCTTCGCACCCTATTTCGCCCTCCAGTTCTTCCCGTCGAGCGACAAGTCCGCGGCGTTGCTGGCGGCCCTCGCGGTTTTCGCCGCTGGCTTCCTGACCCGTCCGCTCGGTGGCTTCCTCTTCGGGCTCTATGCTGACCGTGTCGGCCGCAAGAAGAGCCTGACTCTGGCGATGTTCATCACCGCCGGCGGCAGCCTCGTCATCGCCTGTGCGCCGACCTTTGCGACCGTCGGGCTCGCGGCCTCGATCATCCTGCTCGTGGCGAGGCTCGCCCAAGGCATCGCGCATGGCGGGGAGATGGGGACCTCGGTGACCTATCTGGTCGAGCGGGCGCCGAGGCATCGGCGGGCGCTGTACGGCAGCACCTCCTGGATGAGCGTGGTGCTCGGCACGATGATCGCGACGATCACCGGCCTCCTGCTCAACGCCAATCTCGACCGCCCGGCGCTGGAAAGCTGGGGCTGGCGCATCCCGTTCGCACTCGGTGGCCTGCTCGGCCTCTACGGGCTCTATCTGCGCCGCAGGCTCACGGAGACCGACAGCTTCGAGAAGGTGAAGACGCAGCAATCCACCCCAGAAACCGGCCTGGGACCGCTTCTCCGGAACTGGCGCGGCGTCGCGGTCGTCTTCGGCCTTTCGGCCGGCGGCTCGATCATGTTCTACACATGGCTGATCTATAGCCCGACCTTCGCCCAGATCAGCCGCGGCCTCGACGCCAGATCGGCGCTGACCGCGAGCCTGATCGCGCAGGCGGTCTTCCTCGTCGCCATTCCGATCGTCGGCTGGCTGGCCGACCGGTTCGGGCGGCGCGTCTTTATCATCCTGTTCGGCATCGGCTTCATCGCCGCGACCTTCCAGCTCGACGCTCTCATCACCAACAGCTTTTCCGGCCTGCTGACCGCGATGATCTGTGCCCTGCTGATCCTGGCCTGCCTGTTCGGGGTCAACACCGCGGTCTGGGCCGAGGTGTTCCCGACCTCGGTCAGGGCGACCGGGGTGAGCGGGCCGCTTTCACTGGCGACCGCGATCTTTGGCGGCACGGCGCCGTACGTTAACATCTATCTCTCGCAGATCGGCGAGCACCGGTTGTTCCTAGTCTACCTCATGGTCGTCTCGGGCATCACGCTGATCACCGGTCTGCTCATTCCCGAGACGCGGACGCTCGAGCTCGACCGGCCCGATACCGGCCGCCTGTCGAACTAGGAAGGATTGCTCGAAGAGGACTGCGGACGCGCTTCGGGATCGGTTGCGCGTCCGCGACGACTTTGTGCCTCAGCGCAGGCTTTCCACCGCCAGCCGTGCGACCGCTGCATGAGCGGCCTCGCGGGCCTCGACACTCGCCTGCGAACCGGCGAGGTAGACCGCGATGGCAAAGCGGCGGCCGTCCGGCAGGGTGACGATGCCGATATCGTTGGTGGCGTGGTTGAGGCCGTCGGCGCTCGGTCCGAGCCCGGTCTTGTGGGCGAAGCGCGCGCCATCGGGCAGGCCGGCGCGGATCCGCTGCGGCCCGCTCTTGGTCTCCAGGATGATCTTCTCGAGCAGAGCGGTGTGCGCGGGCTCGCGCAGCCAGTTGCCCTTGGCGAGCGCTTCAAGGAAAGCGGCCGAGGCATCGGGGCTGGCCGCGTCGCGCCTGTCCTTCAGCGTCGCCTCCAGCGTCTTGCGGCGCTCTGCGGCCGGGATCGCCTGGATGGCCTTGTAGAAGGCGGCGGTGTCGATCGGCTTGTCCCAGGCATAGCCGGGCAGGCCGAGGATCTCCGGCTGGAAGACGCGCTCATAGCGGTCGACCGAGATGCCGGGAACGCCGCCATCCTTCAGCATCGCCGTCAGCACCTGCGGGCCGCCGATGAGGCGCAGCAGCAGGTCGGCGGCGGTGTTGTCGCTATCGCCCGTCGAGCGGATCAGGAGGTCGCGCAGCGCGTATTCGTTGCGCTCGCCCTTGAAGGCCTTGGCGAGCGGGCTGTGATAGAGCGAGAGATCGTTGCGGGTGACGGTGATCTTCTGGTCGAGCTTGAACTTGCCGGCCTCGACCGCCTGCAGCACCGCGACCGCCAGCGGCAGCTTGAAGACGCTCTGCAGCGGGAAGGGCTCGGCGCCGCGATGCGACCAGCTCTTGCGGTCCTTCAGATCGAGAAGCGCGACGCCGAGGCGCCCTTTCGCCGTCTGCTCGATGGATTTGATCCCGGCATCGAGCTTGGCCCTGTCCCAGTCGGCGAAGGCAGGCGAGGCGGCGAGGTAGGCGAGGGCGGCGGAGTAGGCGAAGGCTTGGGCGAACGCGAGGCGGGTCGGCATGAAAAATCCCCTGTGGCGGGCTGCCACAGGGGAGGGTGATTGCGGCGCCGTTTGGGCGCGGTGCCGGCGGCTTTCAGAACTTCAGCCGCCGCGCCCGCTTGACCATCGGGATCTCGTGGATCCTGGCGAGCAGCGCGTCCGAGATCGCCTCGTCGACGGCGACATAGCAGATCGCGTCACCGCCCGGCTTGTCGCGGCCGAGATTGAAGGTCGCGACATTGACGCCGGCCTCGCCGAGCACGGAGCCGAACTGGCCGATGAAGCCCGGCTTGTCGGCATTGCGGACATAGAGCATGTGCGGCGCGAATTCGGCGTCGACCTGGATGTCGCGGATCTCGATGATGCGCGGCTTGCCGTCATGGAAGACGGTGCCGGAGGCATGGCGCGGCATGTCCTGCGCCTCGACGACGATGCGGATGACGCTTTCGAGATTGCCGGCGACCTCGCGGGTCAGCTCCTCGACGACGATGCCCTTCTCCTTGGCGATCATGGTCGCGTTGACCATGTTGATCTCCGGCAGGAAGGGGCGCAGCACGCCGGTGATCGCGGCGGCCGAGATCGCCTTCAGGTTCAGCTTGGCGACCGCGCCTTCGTATTCGATGCGGATGCCCTTGACCTGCGCCTCGGTGAGCTGGCCGAGGAAGGAGCCGAGCTTCTCGGCGAGGTCGACGAAGGGCTTGATCCGCGGGGCTTCCTCGGCCGAGATCGAGGGGAAGTTCACCGCATTGGTGATCGCGCCCTTGAGCAGATAGTCGCTCATCTGCTCGGCGACCTGCAGGGCGACGTTCTCCTGCGCCTCGTTGGTGCTCGCGCCGAGATGCGGCGTGCAGACGACATTGTCCAAACCGAAGAGCGGGTTCGTCTCGGCGGGCTCAGCCGAGAACACGTCGAAGGCGGCGCCGGCGACATGGCCGGACTTGATCAGCTCGGCCAGCGCCGCCTCGTCGACGAGGCCGCCGCGGGCGCAGTTGATGATGCGCACGCCCTTCTTGGTCTTGGCGAGGTTTTCCGCCGAGAGGATATTCTTGGTCTTCTCGGTCATCGGAACGTGGAGGGTGATGAAATCGGCGCGCTTCAAAAGCTCGTCCAGCTCCACTTTTTCAACACCCAGCTGCACGGCGCGTTCCGGCGAGAGATAGGGGTCGAAGGCGATGACGCGCATGCGCAGGCCGATGGCGCGTTCGGCGACGATCGAGCCGATATTGCCGCAGCCGATCAGGCCGAGCGTCTTGGCGGTGATCTCGACGCCCATGAAGCGGTTCTTCTCCCATTTCCCCGCTTGGGTCGAGAGATCTGCAGCAGGGATCTGGCGGGCGAGCGCGAACATCATGGCGATGGCGTGCTCGGCAGTGGTGATCGAATTGCCGAAGGGCGTGTTCATCACGATGATGCCGCGCGCCGTGGCGGCGGGGATCTCGACATTGTCGACGCCGATGCCGGCGCGGCCGATCACCTTGAGGTTCTTCGCCTCGGCGAGCAGCTTTGCGGTGGCCTTGGTCGCCGAGCGGATGGCGAGGCCGTCATAGTCGCCGATCACGGCGGCGAGCTTGTCCTTGTCCTTGCCGAGGGCCGGATCGAAGGTCACGTCGATGCCGCGATCCCGAAAGATCTGCACGGCGGCGGGGGAGAGGGCGTCGGAAATCAGGACTTTGGGGGCGGTCATGGGGATACCTCGGAAGGCCCGCGCAGCGGCGGGCTGAAAGGGGGAAGGTCGTCATGGTCGCCCTTGTGGCGACCATCCACGTCTTCGCGCGGCTAGCCGCCGCGCCTTCGGAGATTGGTAGTGCCGCCCGCATCTATCGCCCGGGATGCCATTGGCGTCGCAAGACGTGGATGGTCGGGACAAGCCCGACCATGACGTGGCGGAGGCGGCGCTTACGCCGCCTTCTTGCCCAGCGAGGCCTTGGCCTCGTTGAAGGCGTAGGTGATCCAGGGCAGCAGCGCCTTGAGGTCGCGGCTCTGGACGGTGGCGCCGCACCAGATGCGCAGGCCGGGAGGAGCGTCGCGGTAATGACCGAGATCGTAGCCGGCGCCGGCCTTCTCGATGATCGAAACCACCTGCTTGGCGAAGGCCGCCTGCTGGTCGGCCGGCAGCGCGGTCACGGCCGGGTCGGTGAACTTCAGGCACACCGAGGTGTTCGAGCGGGTCTTCGGCTTGACCGCGAGGAAGTCGATCCAGTCGTTCTCGCGCACGAACTTGGCGAGGACGCGGGCATTGCCCTCGACCTTCTTCACGAGGCCGTCGAGCCCGCCGACTTTCTTCGCCCATTCCAGCGCGTCGATATAGTCCTCGACGCAGAGCATGGACGGGGTGTTGATGGTCTCGCCGACGAAGATGCCCTCGGAGAGCTTGCCGCCGGAGGTCATGCGGAAGACTTTTGGCAGCGGCCAGGCCGGCTTGTAGGTCACGAGCCGTTCGACGGCGCGCGGCGAGAGGATGATCATGCCGTGCGCGCCTTCGCCGCCGAGCACCTTCTGCCAGGAGAAGGTGACGACATCGAGCTTGGGCCAGTCGAGGCGCTGGGCGAAGGCGGCCGAGGTCGCGTCGCAGATCGTCAGGCCTTCGCGGTCATCGGCGATCCAGCTGGCATCGGCGACACGCACGCCGGAGGTGGTGCCGTTCCAGGTGAAGACGACGTCGCGGTTCTTGCTGTCGACCTTCTTCAGGTTCGGCAGTTCGCCATAGGGCGCCTCGAACAGGCGGACATCCTGCAGTTTGAGCTGCTTGACGACATCGGTGATCCAGCCGGAGCCGAAGCTCTCCCAGGCCAGCATGTCGACGCCGCGCGCGCCGAGCATCGACCACATCGCCATTTCCATGGCGCCGGTGTCGGAAGCGGGCACGATGCCGATGCGGTAATCGGCCGGGACCTGCAGCACCTCGCGGGTCAGGTCGATCGCGAGCTTGAGCTTGTCCTTGCCGATCTTGGCGCGGTGCGAGCGGCCGAGCGGCGCGTCACTGAGGGCTTTGAGGGTCCAGCCGGGGCGCTTGGCGCAGGGGCCGGACGAGAAATTGGGCACGCGCGGGCGCGCTGCCGGAATCGTATTCGCCATCGATGTCTCCATCCTTACAGATGGGCGCGCCTCGGTGGGGAGGCGTGTCCCGTCGACGGGGGTAGGAT
>NZ_JAWDID010000089.1:0-13289 GCF_032464875.1 Allobosea rubneri | reverse complement strand
CCAGAACCCGATCCCATCCCGAACTCGGCCGTTAAACTCCTCAGCGCTGATGGTACTGTGTCTCAAGACCCGGGAGAGTAGGTCGTCGCCGGGCCTGTCAAGGATATACCCTCATAACAATGATGAAATTGAAAAAAACCGCCGCTTCAGATCCTTCTGGGATCCGAAGCGGCGGTTTTTTTGTTTTCTGACTCGTCCCGGGCTCACCGGCCGGATCAGGCTGCGACCGCCATCACCGTCTCGAAGGTACGGGCCAGGTTGGACGCACGATCCGTCAGCGTCAGCGACTCCTCGGAATATTCAGTCTCGAGGCCGAAAAGCATGCCGATCATCGAGACGATCGACAGCAGAGCCCGGCCGGGCGCAGTCTCTCTGACCGCAGCTGCCACGCTCGGGCGCCCCGTACCCTGAAGCTCGGCCTGACGGGCGGCAAGCGGGGCTGCCTCCCCGACCGGTAGCGAAGCGGTACGCGCCACCAGCCCATAATCCAGCACGCGCGCCATCTTGATCAGGTGGCGATACCAGGCCACCGTCTTCGTCACGAGGCCGCGCTCGACCTGGCCTGCCTCGAGCGCACGATGAATCTCGCGCACGCCGACGGGTATGTCCACGCAGGCGGAGAAGCCGAGGACCTTTCTGGCCTTCTCGAAATTGACGCTGTAGTCGCGCTTGTCGGCATCACCGGGCGCGAACTGGACCTGCACCGGCGTCGGCACCGCCTTTCTCACCGCTTCGCTCAGTTCGATCATGCGGAAATTCGCCAGGCCGACATTGAAGACCTCGCCGCCGACAGCATCGGCGTTCGCTTCTAGCGCGCACATGAAGGCCCTGGCGGCGTCCTGGACATGCACGAGCGGCCGCCTTTGCCGCCCGCCGCCGGTCACCACGATCTGGCCGCGCTCGAAAGCGCTGAGGGTCATCACGTTGACGACGAGATCGAAGCGCATCCGCGGTGACAGGCCGAATACCGTCGCATTGCGCAGCGCCACGGTGGTGAACCCCGGCCGGTTCATCGCCCTGATCGCCTCTTCGGCCTTTGCCGCAGCCTGGGCATAGGCCGTCAGCGGGTTGAGCTCGCTGTCCTCGGCGAGGTCCGCATCCCCGCCTGCGCCATAGACCGAGCAGGATCCCGAGAAGACATAGCGCTCTACGCCGGCGCTCTGCGCGCTGCGTGCCAGATCGACCCGGCCCTTCTCGTTGATTTCCCAGGTCAGCTGGAGGTCGACCTCGGCTGCCGGGTCGTTCGACAGGCCCGAGAGATCAAGGACGCCCCAGCATCCTTCCAGCTCCCGAGCGCCGAGATCCCTGATGTCGATCGTCTTCAGATCGAGCGCCGGGTGGCCGGCATAGCGGCCAAGCGTGCCTACGCCGAAGAAGAAGCGATCCAGCGCCCTGATGCGATATCCCGCCTCCAGCAACCGGCCGACGAGGACGGAGCCGATGTAGCCACCGGCGCCGATCACCGCAACTGTCTTGCTCATAGCGCCGCCACTCCTCTCTCTTCGATTGCATGGGAAGTCAGGGACGGGATGACCTCGTAGCGCAGTACGTTCAGGACGTAGTCCTGCTCCTCCTCGGTCAATGTCGGGAACAACGGCAGGCACAGCGTGCCTTCACCCCAATCGAGCGAGACCGGGAAATCGTGCCGTTGCACCGCGGGGTCGTTTCGATACAGGCTGAGCTCAGTCACGCTGCGGTAGTTCACCGTCGCGCCGATGCCCTGGTCGTTGAGCGTGCGCATCACCCAGTCGCGCTGCCCGCCGGGCACATGGATCGGGAACAGATGGCGGGCCGAGACGACGCCCGGCTCGATCGTCGGGACGCCCAATGGCGTTCCTGCGAGGCTGTCCTCGTAGCGCTGTGCCAGGGCCTCGCGCCGCGCCAGTCTCTCATCGACGGTATCCAACTGGGCTTCGAGCAGCACGGCCAGGAGATCAGGAAGATTGGCCTTGGTGCCGAGGCGAGCCACGTCCCAGTGCTGGTAGCGCCCGCCCGAGAAGCGCTGGGCTGCAGCTGCCGACATGCCGTGCAGCACCGTCTCCTTCAGATTGGCGGCGAGTTCCCCGTCGTTCGTGACGACGGCGCCGCCCTCGCCGCAGGTGACGTTCTTCGTCGCATAGAAGGAGAAGATCGCGGCATCACTGTCCTGGCCCGGCCGGCGCCCGTTGCGTGTGCCTTCGAAGCAGTGCGCGGCGTCCTCGATGATCCTAATCTCCGGCCGCAAGGCTTGGCGCAGCGTGGGGATGTCGACCATCTGGCCATAGAGGTGCACCGGGATCACCGCCCTGGTCCGCGGCGTGACCGCGGCCTTGACCAAGGCGATGTCGATCAGGAGCGTCGAGGGCTCGACGTCCACAAACACCGGTCTTGCTCCGACCTGCTTCACGACATTCGCCGTCGCCACGAAGGTCATCGCCGGCACGATCACCTCATCGCCCGGTCCGATTCCGAGGGCGAGGAGGACGGCCACTGCGCCCTGCGTCCAACTGCTGGTCAGCTTTGCGTGGGAAGTCCCGAAAATGGCGCAGAGCTGTTCCTCAACTCGGGAACAACGCTGTCCGCTCGTCAGAAATCCACTTTCGATAACTTCAGCGACCAGTGTCGCGCTGCTCGCCGGCAATGAATGACGGTAAAACGGCACCCGCATGCCCGCCTCCCGGTCAGAAACTAAATTTTCAAGAACGCTCAAGTATGGAGAACGTAATATCGCCCGCTCAGAATAAGTTCACGGAAACTTAGGGCAATCAACGAAATAGCTTTTACGAGTAACGGAAAATACGGATTAGCTATCCATAATGAATTGAAAGGAGAGGTAATCCGTTTTTGCCATGCCCTTCTCTAGTGCGTCCGGTGTTGCTGAGAATGGGCTGGCGGGTGTCCGGCAATCGGCTCGCCGCAATAGAGATCGCGCAGGGAGGCGGCAATCGTCGTCCAGTCCCCGGTCGCCAGGGCGACACGATAGGCGTTCTCCGACAATTTGCGCCATTGCGCGGGGGCGATCTTTTCCGCGGCGTGCATTGCTTCCGCGACGGATTCGGCGCTGAGACCGGAGATGGCAAGCCCGGCACCGCCCGCTTCGACCTGGCCGAGGAGTCCGGTTCCTTCCGACAGTATGAGCGGCAGGCCCATGAGGCCGGCTTCCATCAGCGCCAGCGGCATATGGTCGAAACGCGACGGCGCCACATAGAAGTCCCACTCGCTTGCCGCCGCGACCTTGTCCTGCCCGAAGCGTGGCCCTTCGATCGTGCACATATCGGCGACGCCGAGCGCAGCGCACATCTCAGTCAGTTGCTGATGCGTCTGCCCGCTGCCGAACAGCGCGAGCCGACCTTTGCCGCCAGAATGGCGATAGCGTGCGAACCCCGCGATCAGCAGATCGAGGCCCTTGTGTTCGATCGCCAGACGCCCGAAGAACCCGAAGGTCGGAAACTGCGGGGACGGATTGCGGCCGGTCGGAGCCTGCGGAATGCCGTCGATGCTGCTCGAATAGACGGCATTGGGCAGCAGCGCGACCTTTGCGCCGGGTACCAGCCAGCGCACGACGTCGGCTTCATGCGGCGTCAGGGCGTGCACGAAGCGTGCGGCGTTCAGCGCAAACTGCTCGAGGAGCTTGATGTAGAGCACGGCTCTCGGGCGCTCCAGCTTGCCATCCAGGCTGTAAATGTGGCCGAAGCGGCTATGGGCGGTGACGCCGAAGGGCAGACGGCGCCGGCGCATCGCGCGCGAGATCGGCAGAAGCAGCGGCTGCCTGACGCCGTGAATGTGATAGAAGGTCGAAGGACCGCTCTCGGCGAGGATCGCCTCCAGCACGTCGCGGTCGAGCCCAATATGGCGCCCGAGGACCTGGCGCCCCCGCAGCGGCAGGATCTGGGCCGGAAGCCCCGAAGGCACCTCCGGCGCTCGCCCCGGAGCTGCGAGGAAGATCAGGCGCGAGCGGTCCCCCGCATGGATCTGTTCCAGCGCGAGTTGCCGCGCGACCTGATGCAGGCCGTTGGCTCCCGAAGGATGGTCGTCGGCCTCGTCGAAGATCAGATGTCTGATGTCGAGTGGCCGACCCCGCAGGCCACGCTCGGAAGTCTCCCCAACCAAGCTCATTGCCCAACCCACTGCTTGTCCGATCCCGCAATCGGCGCCGCACACACTGAAGAAGCCCACGCAGTTGACGTTAGGTACAATCGTCGACGTTCGCTGGGCGCCGAGATAGTGCGCGGAAGGGGTAGTCAGAGTGGCGAGTGGGTTCGCTGTTGGAATGCCTTTCGGAAGTGGGAAGTGCCGACCTGCTATTGGGCGGTCTGGCGCAGACGCGTTCCGATCCATCGTCCCGCTTGTTCAAGCGCCGAAAGGTCGATGCCGGTCGAAACGCCGATGGCTTCGAAATGCGCGACGAGGCGCTCGGTCGCCAGATTGCCCGCGGCTCCGGGCGCATAGGGGCAGCCGCCGGTCCCGCCCACCGCGCCGTCGAAGATGCGCAGGCCGAGTTGCCAGGCTGCTTCGACATTGGCGATCGCCTGGCCCGAGGTGTCGTGGAAATGCCCGGCGAGCATGGCGGCGGGCCCGCGCAGCAAGGCCGCCTCGACCATGGCTTGGGTCCGCGCCGGAGTGCCGCGCCCGAGCGTGTCCGACAGCGCGATCTCGTTGCAGCCGAGCGCGAGCAAGTCGGCTGTGACCGCTGCGACCGCCTCCGGCGCGATCTCGCCCTCATAGGGACAGTCGAGCGCGCAGGAGACGTAGCCGCGCACCGGCACGCCGGCGCGTTGTGCAAGCGCCATCACCGGCCGGAAGCGCGCAATGCTCTCGGCGATCGAGCAATTGGTGTTCTTCCGGCAGAAGCTCTCCGACGCCGCGGTGAACACGGCCAGCGCTAGCGCGCCGGCGGCGAGCGCGGCCTCGGCGCCTTTCTCATTGGGGACCAGGGCCGAGTAGACGACGCCAGCTCGCTGGGGAACGCCGCGCATCACTGCGTCATGGTCGGCCATCTGCGGCACCCAGCGCGGCGAGACGAACGCCGTCGCCTCGATGCGGGCGAGGCCGGCCTCCGCCAGCCTGCCGATCAGCGCGAGTTTGTCGGTGGTGGCGATCGGCGTCTTCTCGTTCTGCAGCCCGTCGCGCGGGCCGACCTCGACGATGATGACCCCGCGGTCCGCCATCTCAGGCTCCGAGATAGGCGGAGCGGACGCGCTCGTCGCGCAGCAGCTCGGCGCCGGTGCCAGCGAGCGTGATCGTGCCGGTCTCGATGACATAGGCCCGGTCGGCGACGGCGAGCGCCTGATTGGCCATCTGCTCGACCAGGAGGATGGTCATCCCTTCCTCGCGCAGCCGGCGGATCACGGCGAAGACCTCGCGGACGATCAGCGGGGCGAGACCGAGCGAGGGCTCGTCGAGCAGGAGCAGCTTCGGCCGCGCCATCAGCGCGCGGGCGATCGCCAGCATCTGCTGCTCGCCGCCCGACAGCGTACCGGCGAGCTGGTCCTGGCGCTCGGCGAGCCGCGGGAAGATGCCGAAATAGCGCTCGATATCGGCTTCTATGCCATCCTCGTCTCTGCGGGCATAAGCGCCGAGCACGAGATTGTCGCGCACGCTCTGGTCGCCGAAGACCATGCGCCCTTCCGGCGAGTGGCCGATGCCGAGCCGGACGCATTCATGGCCCTTGATGCCTGCGATGTCGCGCCCTTCGAAGCGGATCGCGCCGCCGGCGACCTTCACCAGCCCTCCGATCGCCCGCATCAGCGTCGACTTGCCGGCGCCGTTGCCGCCGATCAGCGTCACCACCTCGCCTTGCCCGACCCGCAGCGAGATGCCTTTCAGCGCCTCGACCGCGCCGTAGCGGACCTTCAGCCCTTCGATCGCGAGCATGCTCATGCGGCCTCGTCCTCTTCGGCGCCGAGATAGGCGGCGACGACCTTGGGATCCCGGCGGATCGCCTCGGGCCGTCCCTCGGCGATCAGCGCGCCGTAGTCGAGCACCAGCACATGCTGGGAGATGCCCATGACGAGATCCATGTGGTGCTCGATCAGCAGCACGGTGACGCCGGCCTGCTGGATGCGGCGGATGACCTCGCCGAGCTCATGCGTCTCCTGCGGGTTGAGCCCGGCCGCCGGCTCGTCGAGCAGGAGGAGCTTCGGCTGCGAGGCGAGGGCGCGGGCGATCTCGAGCCGCCGCTGCAGGCCATAGGGCAGGCTCTTCGCCGGCTCATGGGCGCGCTCGCCGAGACCGAGATCGGTCAATAGCGCCAGGGCATCGGCGCGTGCCTTGGCCTCCGTCCGGCGGCTCGAGGGCAAGCCGAGCAGCGAGGCCGCAAAGCCGGTCTCGATATGCAGATGCGCGCCGAGCAGGACGTTGTCGAGCGCCGAGAGCTCGCCGAACAGCTTCAGGTTCTGGAAGGTCCGGGCGATGCCGAGCCCGGCGACGCGATGCGCCGGCAGGCCGACCGTCTCGCGCCCCTCAAAGCGGATCGAGCCGCCATCGGGCGCGACATGGCCGGAGAGCAGGTTGAGCAGGGTCGTCTTGCCGGCCCCGTTCGGGCCAATCAGCGCATGGACCTTGCCGGCGCTGATCGCGAAGGAGACATTGCGGACCGGCACGATGCCGCCATAAGCCTTGTAGAGGTCCTTGACGACGAGGAGATCGCCGCTCGCCGGCGCTGATGATGCTGCCGCCAGCGCGCTGTGGCCGGAAATCTCGGACTTGGTTTCGGCAGGTTTCCGCCAGCGGGCCGCAAGCCCGGAAACCGCGCCGGCGATGCCGTTCGGCATCAGATAGAGCGAGAACAGCAGGAGCGCGCCATAGGTGAAATGCTGCAGTGCCGGCCAGCGCGCCAGCCAGGCGTCGAGTAGCGTCAGGATCACCGCACCGAAGATCGGCCCGTAGAGCGAGCCCGAGCCGCCGAAGATCACCACCACGAGGAGCAGGATCGACAGGTTGAAGGTGATGAAGTCGGAGTTGAAATACTGGTTCTGCTGGGCGACCACGGCGCCTGCGAGCGCGCAGGTCACGGCCGAGATCACGAAGGCCAGCGTCTTGGCCCGCACCACGGAGATGCCGACCGACTGCGCCGCGGGTTCGGCCATCTGCACCGCGAGGAAGGCCCGGCCATAGCGGCCGGCGAGCAGCGAGCGCAGCATCAGATGCGTCGCGATGCACAGCGCCCCGACGAACCAGACCCAGTGCAGATTGGTGAAGCTCACCCCGCCGAGCGAGGGCGGGCTGATGCCGTAGAAGCCGGCCTGGCCCTTGAAGATGTCGGTCCATTCCGTGACGATCTTCTCGACGACGATGCCGAAGCCGATCGTCACCATGGCGAGGCTCGGGCCGGAGACGCGCACCGATGGCATCGCGATGACGAGACCGAAGATCGCCCCGAAGACGCAGGCCAGCACCAGCGACAGCCAGGGGTTGATGCCCCATTCGATATTGGCGATCGCCGCCGTATAGGCGCCGACCGCGAAGAGCCCGGCATGCCCGAGCGATTTCTGCCCGGCATAGCCGACGAGCACGTTGAGGCCCGCGGCGGCGAGATAGTTCACCCCGATCGTGAACAGGATCTGCAGGTAGAAATCGTTGAGTGAGAGATAGGGAACGAGCGCCAGCGCTGCCGCGAGCGCCGCCACCCCGATGGCGTGGCCGAGCGCCGGCATCAGATCTTCTCCACGCTGCGCGCGCCCATCAGCCCGCTCGGGCGGACGACGAGGACGATGATGATCAGCAGGAAGATGGTGATCTCGCGCATCTCGGCGCGCCAGAGCCCGACCAGCGCCTCGACCACGCCGAGCAGGAAGCCACCGAGCATGCAGCCGCGCGGGCTGGTCAGCCCGCCGACGATCGCGGCCGAGAAGGCCTTCAGCGCGACGCCAAGGCCGATGAAGACCGAGGCGGTGGTGATCGGCGCGATCAGGATGCCGGCGAGACCGGCCAGCGCCGAGGAGATCACGAAGGCGAGGATGACGATGGTCTCGACATTGATGCCGACGATCGCTGCCGCCTGAGGGTTGAAGGCGACGGCCCGCAGCGCCTTGCCGAAGCGCGTCTTGCGCAGGACGATATCGAGCCCGACCATGACCGCGACTGCGACGACCGCGATCAGCACCTCCTGCGGCCGGATGCCGGCGCCGGCGATGCGCCAGACATCGCTGCCGAGCGGCGAGGGCACCGCGATCGAGGCCGGGCCCCAGATCGCAAGCGCGGTGTTCTGCATGATGATGCCGAAGCCGATCGTGCTCAGCACCCAGTTCAGGCCGCCAGCCCCGACGAAGGGCTTGATCGCGCAGTAATAGAGCGCAACGCCGATGGCGCCGACCACCACGACGCTGGCGATCGTCGCCAGCACATAGGCGGTCATCGTCATCTCGGCCTGGGTGAGATTGCCGAAGTGCGGCTTGCCCGCCGCCAGCAGCAGGAGCGAGACGCCGACCAGGCTGCCCGGCACCAGGAAGGCGCCCTGGCCGAAATTGAAAGTCTTGGTCGTGGCGTAGGTGATGTTGAAGCCGAGCGCGATCAATCCGTAGATCGCGCCCAGCGCCAGACCGCTGGCCAGAGCCTGAAGGAATGCCGTCATCGTTTCTCCGCCACGACTCAGGTCGTTTGCGCCATTATCCTGAACAGCCAGCGCGTGGCCGCTACCCACCAATCCGTTTCTACTCACACGCCGTCATGCTCGCCCTTGTGGCGAGCATCCACGTCTTGAACACCACATGCGATCAGTGAAGCGAAGACGTGGATGGTCGGGACAAGCCCGACCATGACGGAGGAGGCCTGCTGGAGCGGCTCAGCGCTTGAGATCGGCTGTCGTCAGCCCCTTGACCACGACGTCGTCGAGCTTGACGACACGGCCGTCCTTCCACTGCGCGAGGTGGAAGTCGGCGACGCCGAGCGCCTCGTGCTGCTCCTTGCTGAAGGGCTTCTCGTATTTCTTGATGATGCCCTGGACCGCGCCGAGGTTTTCGAGCGCCTGCTGGACCTTCGGCCCTTCGGTGCCGCCGGCCTGCTTGATCGCGGCGGCGATCAGCATCACCGCGTCATAGCCCTGTGCGGCTGAAACGAAGGCCGGCATGTTCGGATGCTTGGCCATCAGGCGCTTGTGCAATGCCGCGGCGCGGTCGCTGGCGTCCTCGGTGGTCGACGCCGCGAAGATCGTCTTCTCGGCGAGCTTGGGGCCGGCGATGTTGATCAGCGGCGTGTTGATCGAGCCCCAGGTCGAGAGCAGGCCGGGGTAGTAGTCCATCTTCTCCATGCTCTTCAGCACCTGCGCGGTGGCGTCTGCCAGCGAGCCGGTGATGATCATGTCGGCGCCGGCCGCCTTCAGCTTGGCGAGCTGCGAGGTCATGTCGGTGTCCTTCGGGCCGAACTTCTCGATGCCGACCGGCTTGATGCCATGCAGGGCGAGAATTTCCTGAAGGTCCTTGGTCGCCGCCTGGCCGTAGCCGGTGGTGTCGGCGATGATCGCGACGTTCTTGGTCTTCGAGGCCTTGACCGCATAGGCGGCGAGCAGAGCGAGCTGCTCGCGGTCGACCATCGAGACGCGGAAGATGTAGTTCTGCGGCTCCTTGGCGTAGCGGGCGGTGATGTCGGTCGCGGTCGCGACATGCGACACAACCGGCACCTTCTTCTGCTGCGGGATGTGCAGCCAGGCGAGCGCGTTGCCGGAGTTGGTCGGGCCGACCACAGCCGCGACCTTCTCGTTGTCGATCAGCTCGTTCATGTTCTGGATCGACTTCGGCGGCGCGCCGGCATCGTCGCGGACGACGCCGACGACTTTGCGGCCGAGCACGCCGCCTTGGGCGTTCAGATCCTCGATCGCCGCCTGGAAGCCGTAGAGGCCGGAGAGGCCGAGCTCGGCGGCGCCGGAGGCCGACTGGTCGGCATTGTAGCCGATCTTGATCTCGTTCTGCGCGAAGGCCGGCAGCGAGAGCGCCATGCCGGTCGAAACCAGCAGGGCGCCCAGCGCGCGGCGCGAAATCAGGGTGTTCATCAGCGTTCCTCCGGTTGTCGTCCGCTTTATGCGGTTCTGTGGTGAGAGTTGAAGGGAATAGGGCGCAGGGTCAGCCGCCCTTGCGGCGCTCGGCGAGCAGCTCGCGGGCGCGGTCGACGCGGACATCGTGTGTGCGGGCGAGCTCGGCGGCGATCGCCTCGATTTCGGCGCCCTCGGCCCCGGCGACGATGGCGATGTTGCGGGCATGCAGCGCCATATGGCCGCGCTGGATGCCCTCGGTCGCCAGCGCCCGGAGTGCCGCCATGTTCTGGGCGAGGCCGACCGCGACGGTGACCTCCGCCAGCTCCTGTGCCGACTGGACGCCGAGCAGGCGCAGCGACCATTGCGCCAGCGGATGCGTCTTGGTGGCGCCGCCGACCAGGCCGAGCGCCATCGGCATCTCGATCGAGCCGACGAGGTTGCCGTCCTTGTCTTCCTCCCAGGTGGTCAGCGAGGTGTAGCGGCCGCTGCGGGCGGCATAGGCATGGGCGCCGGCCTCGATGGCACGCCAGTCATTGCCGGTCGCGACAACCACGGGGTCGATGCCGTTCATGATGCCCTTGTTGTGGGTGGTGGCGCGGTAGGGGTCGATCGTCGCGAAGGTGTAGGCGTCGAGCATGCCGTCGATCATGCGCCGGCCGGAGAACTCCTTGGTCGCGAGCGCCGCCTCGGGAATGGTGACGGTGGCCCGCGCGAGCCGGAGATCGGCGAGGTTCGACAGGATGCGCAGGCGCACCGTGCCGCCGGTGATGCGCTCGACGATCGGCGCCACCGTCTCGGCCATGGTGTTGACGGTGTTGGCGCCCATCGCGTCTCGGACATCGACGAGCAGGTGCATCACCACGATCGGCCCGCGCGGCGTCTGCGGGAAGACATGGACCTCGATGCCCTGGCAACCGCCGCCGAGCGAGACCAGCACCTTGTCCTTGGCATTGGCGGCGGCGACGATCTCGGCCTGCGCCGCCAGCAGCTTGTGGCGCGCGCCTTCGGGATCGCCGATGCCCAGCAACTGGACCTGCGCCCGCATGATCGGCCGGTCGCTCGAGGTGCGGAAGCCGCCGGTGCCGCGGGCAATGCGTGCCATATAGGAGGCGGCGGCGACGACGGAGGGTTCCTCCACCGCCATCGGGATCAGATAATCCTTGCCGTTGACGGTGAAGTTGGTGGCGACGCCGAGCGGCAATTCGAAGGTGCCGACGACGTTCTCGATCATGCCATTGGCGAGATTGAGCGGCAGCCCGCCGGGCTGGGCGAGCAAGGCGCGGTCGGCATCGGCGAGACCGGCGGCAGCGACGGCCTCGGACAGTCGCTCGGCGCAGCTCAGATTGCGATAATTCTCGATGCGCGAATTCACTGTGCGCGCGGCATCGCCGCGTGCCTGGGCCGTCGTCATGTCGTTTCCTCCCCAGCCGGGGTTTTTGCTGCGCCGCGTTGGAGATCGACGCTTCTTCGATTGACAAGCTCGGACAATCGCGGAAGAGCGGCAAGGCACAATTTCTGCAATGTCCCATTCTCTGTACCAGTCGATTTACTGGTACAGGTGCGAGGTCCGATGGACGAGCAGGCCGAAGGCAACCGCACCGGCGCGATCGTCGCGCGCATCGGCCGGATGATCGACGAGGGGCTGCTCCAGCCCGGGCGGCGCATGGCCTCGCTGCGGAGCGCCGCGGGCGAATACGGCGTCTCGAAGAACACCATGGTCGAGGTCTATGACAGGCTCGTCGCCAGCGGCCGGCTCGAGGCGCGGCGCGGCGCCGGCTTCTACGTCCGCGCACCCGGTCACCGTCCCAGCGATGCGCCTCCGCCGCACATGACCGAGGCGATCGACATCGTCTCTCTGCTGCGCGAGCAGCTCTGCCAGGTCCATCCCGTCCGTGTCGGCGACGGGCGCCCGCCATCCTCCTGGATGGAGGACTCCGAACTCGGCCGGCACTTGCGCCTGCGCGGCGGCAAGGACGATCTGCCGGTCAGGCACGGCTATGGCGATCCGGTCGGCTATGGTCCGCTGCGGGCCCAGATCGGGCTGATGCTGGCCGAGCGCTCGATCCAGGCCTCGCCGGCGCAGATCCTGATGACCTTCGGCGTCAACCACGCGCTCGATCTGATCATCCGCCATCTGCTGCAGCCCGGCGACACCGTGCTGGTCGACAGCCCTGGCTATTACCCGCTCTTCGGCAAGCTGAAGCTCGGGCGCATCGAGATCGCCGGCGTGCGGCGCCTTGCCGACGGGCCGGATCTCGACGATCTCTCAGCCCAGATCGCCCGGCACCGGCCGAAAATCTTCTTCACCCAGTCGCTGGCGCATAATCCGACCGGTGGCTCGATCGCGCTGCCGGTCGCCCATCGCCTTTTGCAGATCGCTGCCCATCACGACCTGATCATCGTCGAGGACGATCCCTTTGCCGATGTGATGCCGGCCAGCGCGCCACGGCTCGCCGCGCTCGACCAGCTCGAGCGCGTCATCTATGTCGGCACCTTCTCCAAGACGCTCTCCGCCAGCCTGCGCATCGGTTATATCGCCGCGAGCCCGGCGCTCGCCCGCTCGCTCGGCGACATGAAGATGCTGACCGTCGTCAACTCGTCCGGCTATCTGGAGCGGCTGATCAGCGACCTGATCGCCAGCGGCCAGTACCGTCACCACCTCAAGCGCTTGGGCGAGCGGATCGGCAAGGCGACGCGCAGCGCCTTCGCCAGCCTCGACCGTCTCGGCCTGCCGATTTTCGCGCGCCAGGGTGGCGGCTATTATCTCTGGGTCGGCCTGCCCGCGCAGCTGGACGATCTCGCGCTGGCGCGCCGGGCCTCGGAGCAGGGCATCTTCATCGCGCCCGGCACGGTCTTCCTGCCCGACAGGCGGTCGGGCGAACTCGATGCCGGCCTGGGCGGCATGCGCGTCAATGTCGCCTATGCCGACGATCCCGCCTTCGTCGCCTTCCTCCAGAAGGAGCTCGGCGACTTCGCCGCGACGGCCAATACTGCGGCCGACCGGCCGTAAGGGGCGTTCTGGTCCGGGCTGCGTCGTGCGAGAGGCTGGGCCGCCTCTCGCCATCTGCCTTGCCCCTCGCAAGACCGGCTTCAGGCGTGCTCGAATGTCGCCGCCGTCTTGGCCTTGACCTCGTCGAGGGTGACGCCGGGGGCGAGCTCGAGCAGGGTGAGGCCGCCCTTTGCCTTGTCGCAGGCCATGACGCAGAGATCGGTGATGATCAGGTCGACGACGCCGGCGCCGGTCAGCGGCAGGGTACAGCGCTCCAGCACCTTGGAGTCGCCATGCTTGTTGGCGTGCTCCATGACGACGACGACCTTCTTGACGCCGGCGACGAGGTCCATG
>NZ_JAWDID010000088.1:0-14162 GCF_032464875.1 Allobosea rubneri | reverse complement strand
AACGGCTGCCGCCCAAATTCTGCACGTTCTTCTTGCGGACACTTCTTGCCGCCCCCCGCTGCCGCACTTGTGACATGATGACGGTCGAGAGCGATCGGCGAAGAACGGGGCGAGAGCAGACAAGCCATGGGGCGGCGCGGATTTGCGGTTCTGGCGGGCCTGCTGCTGACGGCCGGTCTCGTCGCGCTCGGGGTCTATATCTGGAGCCAGCCGAAAACGCTGAAGCTCGCCGTCGGGCCGCTCGGCTCCGACGATGCGCGCATGGCCGCCGCCTTCGTCCAGGGCCTGAGCCGCGAAAAGAAATCGGTGCGCCTGCGCCTGATCCTGACCGAAGGGTCGGCCGAGAGTGCCCGGAAGATCGATGCCGGCGAGGTCGACCTCGCCATCGTCCGGCCCGATATCGCGCTGCCGGCCAAGGCCGACACCGCCCTGATCACGCGCCGCTCCTTTCCGTTCTTCATCACGGCGAAGACCTTACCGATCGACCGCGTCTCCGGGCTGCGCGGCAAGCGCATCGGCGTGATCCGCAATCCCGCCGAGAATATCGACCTGTTGAAGCTGGTGCTGTCGCAATACGGCGTCCAGCCCGAGGAGGTCGAGATCGTCGGGCTGACGCGGGACATGGTGATCGCCGCCGCCCGCGAGGGACGGATCGACGCCTTCTTCGCCGTCGGCGCGATCAGCGCCCGCACCGCCAATGACGCTGCCCAGCGCCTGCGCGCCGCCTTCGGCGACGAGCCCGGCATTATCCCGATCCGCGAGGCCGATGCGCTCGCGGCCCGCAACCGGGCGGTCGAGGCCGGCGAGATCGTGCGCGGTGCGCTGGGCGGCGACCCGCCCTTGCCAGCCGAGAACCTGCCGACGATCTCGATCACCTCGCGGCTGATGGCGGCGCAGTCGCTCGACGACAGCCGCGTCGCCGATCTGGTCAGCGCGGTCCTGTCGCTGCGCGTCGCGCTCGCCACCGAACTGCCGGCGATCCAGGGCTTGGAAACGCCTGCGACCGACAAGGACGCGCCGCTCGCGGTCCATAGCGGCGCCGCCGCCTTCATCGATGGCGAGCAGGAGACCTTCTTCGAGCTCTATGGCGACTGGTTCTATCTCGGCGTCATGGCGCTCTCGCTGCTCGGCTCCGGCGCGGCCGGCGTGCTCGGCATCGAAAGCGCATCCCGGCGCAAGCGGGCGATGGCGGGGCTCGGACAAATGGTCGAGCTGCTCGGCGCGGTCCGCGCCGCGCCCGACGAGACGGCGCTTGCCGGACTGGAGCGGCGGGCCGACGCCGTTCTCGCCGAAGTGGTGGCAAGCTATTCGCGGGGCGACATCGATTCCGGCGGCGTCAGTGCCTATCGCCTCGCCATGGATCAACTCGGCCGCGCCATCGTCGAACGAAGGTTCGCCCTGAGCGAGCAAGGCCCGGCCAGCTGAGCCGGCACCAGCACGGAAAAAAAACATGCCCGGATCCAAGCCGCTCGCGCGCCTCGTCATACTGCTTGCTGCCGCCCTTGCCGTCGACCTCTTGCTCGCCGGCCCCGCCGCGCTGGCGCAGCCGCAGCCGCAGCCGCAGCCGCGCGGCGGCGAGAACTGGCCGGCGGTGAAATGCGAGCGCTATCGCACGGCCTATGACGAGGCGACCCGTCGCTTCGGCACCAAGGGGCTCGGCCCGGAGTTCCTCGCCCGGCACGACGCCTTCATGGCCTCCGGCTGCCAGACGCCGCCGGATGTCTGCCCCCGCAGCACGGAAGAGCTCAACCTCGCCAACATCATGGTGATGGCCGGAATGAATGCCGGCCTGTCGAGCACCTTCATGCCCTTCGCCTGCCGGAAATAAGCCTCGGCCAAGGGTAGCCGCGGCTCGTCGAATGCACCTCGAAAGCCGCTTGCTTTTATTTCGGTGTTTTCCTAAATACCAAACATGAGCGCAGTCTTCAAAGCCCTTTCCGACCCGACGCGGCGCGAGATCCTGCGCCTGCTGCGGGAGAAGGACCTGACGGCCGGCGAGATCGCCGCCCGCTTCGAGCTCGCCAAGCCGACCCTGTCCGGCCATTTCGCGGTGCTGCGCGAGGCCAACCTGATCCAGAGCGAGAAAAGCGGCACCACCGTCACCTACCATCTGAACCTCTCCGTCCTCGAAGAAGCGATGTGCCTGTTCCTCGACCATTTCGGGCTCGTCCTGGAATCCCGGTCGCTGCCCTCCAGGCTCCAGAAGGATAAGCCATGATCCGCCATCCGCTCCTCGCAAGCCTCGGCCTGATCGGGGTCATGCTCGCCGCCTCGGCCTTCGCACTCGGCCAGATGCCGGCGGATGCGCGCATCGCGGTGCATTTCGACGTGCACGGCCGCCCGGACGGGTTCGCCGACGCCTGGATCGCCTTCCTGCTCATGCCCGGCATTGCCCTGGCGGCGACCATGCTCTTCGCCTTGCTGCCGCGGCTGGAGCCTCGCGCCGCCAATCTCGCCTGCTCGGGCAAGGCCTATGTCACGACCTGGTATGCGCTGATCCTGGTACTCGCCGCCTGCCATGCCCTGCTGGTCGGCAACGCGCTCGGCCTCGCCCCCGACGTGCCGCGTCTGACGAGCACATTGCTCGGGCTCTTCCTGATCGCCACCGGCAATGTCGCGGGCAAGGCGCGGCCGATGCTGCTGCTCGGTGTCCGGACGCCCTGGACCCTCGCCGACCGGACTGTCTGGGAAAAGACGCAGCGCTTCTACGGCCGGGCCTCCGTCGGGCTCGGCGTCGGCCTCGTCGCGCTCGCACTCGCCGGGGCGCCGCCGCTCGTGCTGGCGAGCGCCTGTCTCGGCGGGCTCGCCCTGCTCCTCGCCGGCAGCACCGGCTATTCCTATTGGCTCTCGCGACGGGTCGCGCGCAGCTGAAGCAGCCTTGCAGGTTGCCCTAACGCCCTCCAGCGTTTATGTGCAGCGCAACTAACCTCAGATTCCATTCACGCACAGGCTGCGCCGGCCGGGCTGTCCCCGCCGGCTCGCGGTCTTGAACCAAGGCCGTTTCCCGCATGTCCATGCGTAACATCGCCATCATCGCCCACGTCGACCACGGCAAGACCACGCTCGTCGACAAGCTGCTGCAGCAGTCGGGCACATACCGCGACAACCAGCGCGTGGTCGAGCGCGTGATGGACTCCAATGAGCTGGAGAAGGAACGCGGCATCACCATCCTGGCCAAGGCCACCTCCGTGGTTTGGAAGGATACCCGCATCAACATCGTCGACACCCCCGGCCACGCCGACTTCGGCGGCGAGGTCGAGCGCATCCTGAACATGGTCGACTCGGCGATCGTGCTGGTCGACGCCGCCGAAGGCCCGATGCCGCAGACCAAGTTCGTGGTCTCGAAGGCGCTGAAGCTCGGCCTCAAGCCGATCGTCGCGATCAACAAGGTCGACAAGCCCGACGCCCGCGTCCAGGAAGTCATCAACGAGGTCTTCGACCTGTTCGCGGCGCTCGACGCCAATGACGAGCAGCTCGACTTCCCGATCCTCTACGGCTCGGGCAAGCAGGGCTGGATGGCGCATGACCCCGCCGGCCCGCAGGATCAGGGCCTCGCCCCGATGTACGACCTGATCCTGAAGCACGTCCCGGAGCCGAAGGTCGAGGAAGGCCCGTTCCGGATGATCGGCACGCTGCTCGAGGCCAATCCCTATCTCGGCCGCATCATTACCGGCCGCGTCACCTCGGGCACGGCCAAGCCGAACCAGACCATCAAGGTGCTCTCCGGCGACGGCACGGTCGTCGAGACCGGCCGCATCTCGAAGATCCTCGCCTTCCGCGGGCTCGAGCGCCAGCCGATCGAAGAGGCCATCGCCGGCGACATCGTCTCGATCGCGGGTCTGGTCAAGGGCTCGGTCGCCGACACCTTCTGCGACCCGTCGGTCGAGACCCCGATCGCGGCCCAGCCGATCGACCCGCCGACCGTGTCGATGACCTTCATGGTCAACGATTCCCCGCTCGCCGGCACCGAAGGCGACAAGGTCACGACGCGCGTCATCCGCGACCGCCTGCTGAAGGAGGCCGAGGGCAATGTCGCGCTGAAGGTCGAGGAAGCCACCGACAAGGACAGCTACATCGTCTCCGGCCGCGGCGAACTCCAGCTCGCCATCCTGATCGAGACCATGCGCCGCGAGGGCTTCGAGCTCGGCGTTTCGCGCCCGCGCGTCGTGCTGAAGCGCGACGAGAGCGGCCAGCTTCTCGAGCCGATCGAAGAGGTCGTGATCGACGTCGACGAGGAGCATTCCGGCGTCGTCGTGCAGAAGATGTCCGAGCGCAAGGCCGACATGCTGGAGATGCGCCCCTCCGGTGGCAATCGCCTGCGCCTGGTCTTCCACGCTCCGACCCGCGGCCTGATCGGCTATCAGGGTGAGCTGCTGACCGACACCCGCGGCACCGCGATCATGAACCGGCTGTTCCACGACTACCTGCCCTACAAGGGCGAGATCGGCGGCCGCCGCAACGGCGTGCTGATCGCGATGGAGACCGGCGAGGCTGTGGCCTATGCGCTGTGGAACCTCGAGGATCGCGGCCCGATGATGATCGAGCCCGGCTGGAAGGTCTACCAGGGCATGATCGTCGGCGAGCACACCCGCGAGAACGATCTCGAAGTGAACGTGCTCAAGGGCAAGAAGCTCACCAACATCCGCACGACCTCGAAGGACGAGGCGGTGCGCCTGACGCCGCCGATCCGGATGACGCTGGAGCGCTCGCTGGCCTGGATCGACGATGACGAGCTCGTCGAGGTCACGCCGAAGTCGATCCGCCTGCGCAAGTCGATCCTCGACCCGAACGAGCGCAAGCGCTCGCAGAAGCAGAAGGCCGAAGTGGCCTGAGAGGCTCTGGCCTGAATCAATCCATGCACGGCCCGGGCAATCGCCCGGGCCGTTTTTTATCTGCCGCTCCGGCTTCCTCCCGAGCCGGTCGCACCGGGGCGCCGCCGGCACAGGGCCGGCCGGGACAGAGTTGCTCTCCTGGCGAATTGCCGCGATCATCTCCGGATTGCTGGTAACGAGCATCCGGCAAGGGTACTAGGCGGCCGACCGGAGCGAGGTGAGCGTCGTCTCGCGGGGTCGGGAGGCTTGCTTGTCGAGAGTCTGGAACGTCATCGCTAAGCACCGTGCCAGCCTGCAGGACCTCGGCATGGTCCTGGCCGTGGTGCTCGTCGTCACCTACGTCGCCTACGCGGTCGACATCTTCGTGACGCAAGGCAGCGTACCGGCGGCGCAGAAGGCGATCGAGCTCGACGAGGCGCTGCTGATCGGCGCGGTGCTGGCCGTCGGCCTGCTGATCTTCGCGGCGCGTCGCTATATCGAGCAGAAGCGCGAAATGGCCCGGCGCATCGCGGCCGAAGGCCGGGCCCGCGAGCTCGCCTATCAGGACCCGCTCACCGGCCTCGCCAACCGCCGCCAGTTCGAGGAGGCGCTGGCGATGGCCGCCGCCTCGCCGCCGGCACAGGGGCAGGTGCACGCGGTCTACCTGCTCGACCTCAACGGCTTCAAGCAGATCAACGACAGCTATGGCCATGGCACCGGGGACGAGGTGCTGCTGATCGTGGCGGAGCGCCTGCTGCGTTCAGTCCGGGAGGGAGACCTGGTGGCGCGTCTCGGCGGCGACGAGTTCGTGCTGCTGGCCCAGCACCTGATGGGGCTGGAGGCCAGCGCCAACATCGCGATGCGCGTCATCGACAGCCTGGCCGAACCGATCGTGATCGGCAGGGTCGAACACCGCGTCGCGACCGGCATCGGCATCGCTTTCCTGCCCGATGACGCACAGACGGCGCCCGAGGTGCTGCGCAAGGCAGATCTCGCACTCTATCGCGCCAAGGGCGAGCGCCGCTCCGCCTTCCGCTTCTTCGAGGAAGACATGGACCGCCTGGTCCGCCAGCGTCAGCAGATCGAACGCGAACTGCGCGAGGCGCTGCAACAGGATCAGATCAGGCCGCGTTTCCGCCCGTCGATCGATCTCGCCAGCGGCAGGGTGACCGGGTTCGAAGCGGTGCCGAGCTGGGTCGTCGAGGGGAGCGAGCGCTTTCCGCCTGAGCGCTTCCTGCCGGTCGCCGAGGAGACCGGGCTGATCCACCAGCTTGCCGGGCGTGTCCTCGCCATCGCCTGCCAGGCGGCGCGCGAATGGCCCGACGAGATCGTCCTGTCGGTCGACATCCTGCCCGCCCAGCTCAAGAACCGCGCGCTGAGCGACGGCGTGCTCGCGACCATCCACACGGCGGGTCTGCCGCCCTCACGGCTGGAGGTCGATATCTCGGAAAGCGCCATCGTGCATGATCTGCATGCCGCGAAAGCGGCGCTGGGCGCCCTGCGCCAGGCGGGGGTGCGGGTCGCGCTCGACAATTTCGGCACGGGCTATTCGAGCCTCTATCACATCCGGGAATTCGGCTTCGACAAGGTCAAGATCGACCGTCGCCTGATCTCCAACATGCAGGACGAGGAGGCGGCGAGCGTCGTGCGGGCGCTCGCTGGGCTGGGGCAAGGGCTGGGCGTCGCGGTCAGTGCCGACGGCATCGCTGGCTCGGCAGGCGGTGCCGCCCTGCTCGCCTCCGGCATCCGGGAAGGCCAGAGCGCGTCGCCGCTGCTGTCGGCCGATGCCGCCCGGCAGTTGGCGCGGCAGGAGCAATCCCCGGCCGGCGTGCTGTGAACGGCACCGCGGCGGTCGAGCCTCAGGTCGAGATCCTGCTGATCACCGGCCCGGCCGGGGTCGGCAAGTCGACCTTGTGCTGGGAGCTGGGCGGCCTGCTCGCCGAGGCCGGGGTCGCTCATGCGGCGATCGAGAGCGACGAACTCGACAGGGTCTTTCCCAAGCCCGACGCCGCCGCGCTATCGGCCCTGGCACCGGGCGCCCGCGATGTCAGCCAGCTCAACCTCGCCGCGCTCTGGACGACCTATCGCGCGCTCGGCCACAGCAGGCTGATCATGTCGGGCGTGATGATCCACGTCGCCTTCGACAAGCGCTGGATCCTCGCCGCGATACCGGATGCGCGGATCACGGTGGTGCGGCTGCGTGCCGGCGACGACAGCCTGCGGCAGCGCCTCGACCGGCGCGAAGCCGGGGCCGGCCGCGACGCCCAGATCGAGCGCAGCCTGAAACAGTCGAAGCGCCTGGCGGACGAGGACATTGCGGACGTCCTCGTCGTCGAGACCGATGGCCGCGCGCCGCAGGAGCTGGCGCGCGAGATCCTCGATCGGATCGGCTGGGCGCGGGCCGCCTGAGCGGCCGCCCGCCCTGCCCGGTCAGCGGCTCATCAGCAGCGGCCGCGGGCTCGCCTTCAGCAGCGACTGGGTGACGCCACCAAGGATCCATTCGCGCAGGCGCGAATGCTTGTAGGCGCCGCAGACGACGAGGTCGGCGCCGAACTCGGCCGCCGCCATCCGGATTGCCTCCGCCACGTCCTGGCCGGTCGCGAGGGCGACGTTGCGCACGCTGACCGCGGCGCCATGCCGCGACAAATGCGGCGCGAGCTCAGCGCCGGCGACGAATTTCGACAGGTCCTTCTCGCCGGTGACGGAGAGGATCTCGACCTCGGCGCCCGCCAGGAAGGGCCGTACCTCGGCCACGGCCCGGGCGGCGGTCGCGCTGCCGTCCCAGGCGATCAGGATGCGCTTGGCGGCAAAGGTCTCGACGCCCGGCGGCACGATGATCACCGGCCGGCCCGAGTCGAACAGGGCAGCCTCGATCAGGCCGCGATCGCGCTGGGCGGCGTCCTTCTCGAGATCGAGCACGCTGAGATCGTGCACGCGGGCCTGGCTCACCAGCCAGCCGCCGAGCTCGGCATAGATCAGCTCCGGCGTCTCGACCGTGGCGTTGACGCCGGCGAGCGCGGCGCTCGTCCGCGCCAGCTCGCCGAAGCGCTTCGCCAGCGAGGTGATGCGGCGGTTCTCGGGCGCGACGAAGGCGACGCCGAAATCGCCGATCAGCGTGCCCGGGATGTTGTAGCGCATCGCGGCGGCCTGCACGGTCAGATGCGCGCCGGCCTGCTGCGCGAGCGAAAGGGCATAGCCGAGCGCCGAGTCGCGCTCGCCCTCGCCTTCTTCCGTGTAAGCGGTGAAGACGCTCTTGATCATCGGGGCCATGGGTTCTCCGGCTGTTTCATGGGTTCCTGGAGCAACTCTACCCGATCATTCTGCCGCTGCTTTGCGTTCGGTCAATCGTCGCCGCGTCGTGCGCCATCCGCCCCGCGAGCATGGTGAACGCGGCCGCCCTGCGCCCGGCGCAGCCCGCGGGTCGCGAAGAGCGCGCTTGCCGGCCCGCCACGGCTCTGGTCCTGTGTGCGGCTCTCGGAGGAGGAGGACACCATGCTCACCCGCAATCTCGGCCGCTCGGGCCTGCGCGTCTCGCTCGTCGGCCTCGGCTGCAATAATTTCGGCGGCCGTATCGACCTGGACGCGACCCGCAAGGTCGTCGACGCCGCGATCGAGCACGGCATCACCCTGTTCGACACCGCCGACATCTATGGCGAGCGCGGCGGCTCCGAGACGGCTCTCGGCGAGGTCTTGGGCGCGCGCCGCAAGCAGATCGTGCTGGCGAGCAAGTTCGGCATGAACATGGACGATGAGGGCATCAAGAAGGGCGGCTCGCGCGCCTATATCATGAACGCCGTCGAGGACTCGCTGCGCCGGCTCAGGACCGACTGGCTCGACCTCTACCAGATCCACCGCTTCGACCCGCTGACGCCGATCGACGAGACGCTGCGCGCCCTCGAGGACCTGACCCGCCAGGGCAAGGTCCGCTATATCGGCTGCTCCAATTTCGCGCCCTGGCAGATGGCCGACGCCGCCTGGGCGGCGCGCGACATCAACGTCGCCGGCTTCGCCTCCTGCCAGGACGAGTACAGCCTGCTGGTGCGCGGCGCCGAGCGCGAGCTGATCCCGGCCGCCCGGCATTACGGCATGGGGCTCCTGCCCTATTTCCCGCTCGCCAACGGCGCGCTGACCGGCAAGTACAAGCGCAATGCGCCGATGCCCGAGGGCGCGAGGCTGACCAAGCTGCCGCAGCGCGCCGGCGAGATCTTCAGCGACGCCAACTGGACGCGGATCGAGAAGCTCACCGCCTTCGCCGAAGCCCGCGGCAAGACGCTGGTCGAGCTCGCCTTCTCCTGGCTCGCAGCACAGCCCGTCGTCTCGAGCGTCATCGCCGGCGCGACCCGGCCGGAGCAGGTCGCCGCCAATGTGAAGGCCGCGGAATGGGCCCTGAGCGCCGAGGAACTGGCGGAGATCGACAAGATCACGGCCTGAGCGCAGGCCATTAGTCCGTCGCGAGAACGCCTCAAAGCCGCCCAACCGGCGGTGTGAAGCATCGGCCCTGTCGCCGAAGCCGCAACGGCGCCGCGAACGCTCGGCCGCCGGAAACGGTTGTCAAATCGGCGCGCCTGAGGTTCCCTTGCGCGCCCTCTTCATGGAGTCTCCCGGTATCGTGTCGCGCATCGCCTCCCGCCTGGCGCTCGCCCTCTCGCTGCTCGCCTTGCCGGCAGCGGCGCAGGACAAGCCTGCGCCGGCTCCGGAGCCGATGCGGATCGTCCCGGTGCGCAGCGCCGAGCCAGGATGCGAGCCGCATTGCCGGGAATGGCTCTCGGCCCAGGGCGCGATCACCAACGACACGCTGGAGGAGCTGCGCCGCGCCCTTGCCGGGCTCGGCGGGCGCAAGCTGCCGATCCTGATCTATTCGACCGGCGGCACGGTCGAGGTCGCGATCGCGATGGGCGAGCTGATCCGCCAGCAGGGGCTCGACATCGCGGTGGCGCGCACCGTGCTGACCCAGCGCGACCCCAATCTCGGCACCATCGACGAGCGCAGCCCGCTCTGCTCCTCGGCCTGCACCTTCGTGCTCGCGGGCGGCGTCAGGCGCATCATCCCGCCGCAATCGCGTATCGGCGTGCACCAGCAGACCATTCTCGAGACCGAGACGACGACGGTGCGCGACTACCAGATCGTGCGCCGGCGCGAGGGCGACCGCATGGTCGAGCGGCGCGAGCTGGTCAACGAGCGCAAGGAAACCCGCACCGTCAAGCAGGAGCAGGCGACCGGCGAGATCGACGCCAAGATCGCCCGCCATCTCGACGCGATGGGGTTAGACCGCTCCTTCCTGAAGCTGACCGTGTCGACCCCGGCCGACACGATGCGCTATCTCCGCCCCGAGGAGATGCGCGCAACGACCATCGCGACGCAGCTTTCGCCGGCAGCCGCGATCTTCTCCGAACAGCGCTCGGAGGCCGCGCCCGCCCCGGCCGACCGCCGCATCGCCCCGGCGATCCTCGGCAATATCGGCTTCGGCCAGCATCGCGGCCGCGAGATCCGGCTCGAACTCGCCGTCCGCGAGGGCAGCCAGCCCGGCGAGGTCGGCCTCAGAATGCGGCTGCTCTCCGGCAATGCCCCGATCGCGACGCGGCTGCGCACGGTCACGATCGGCCTGCCCGGCGCCGCACCGATCGTCGCCAGCAATGAGGACGGCTCGCAGCCGGAAGGGCCGATGACCACCGAGATCGCGCGCGAGCAGCTCTGCCGCCTCGGCGACCTCGAACAGATCGTCCTGCGGATCGACCCGCGCGAGGACGACGCCTCGGCCAAGAGCTGGATCCAGACCGGCTCCGCCTCGGAGCTGCTGCTGGCGCCGGCGCTGCGCGCCGCGGTCTGCTGAGGCCGGCAGCCGGCAGGCATTATCGCCGGTCCCCCGGCCTGCGATCATTGTTCTCCCGGCCATCTTGCCTGCGCGCGGAACGCCGCCGATAGTCAGCCTCGCTGCTGGCAGCATGGCGGGGCTTCATCGTGTCGTTCATCGCGCAACCGGTCGTCGCCCTGTTCGTTTCGCTGGCTCTCGGCCATCTGATCGGCAAGATCAGGATCGGCTCGGTCGCGGTCGGCGGCGTCTGCGGCACGCTGTTCGTGGCATTGGCGATCGGCCAGCTCGGCGTCACCATCAGCCCGGACCTGAAGAACGTCGCCTTCGCGCTGT
The DNA here is from genome assembly GCF_032464875.1 of Allobosea rubneri. NCBI lineage: Bacteria > Pseudomonadati > Pseudomonadota > Alphaproteobacteria > Hyphomicrobiales > Alloboseaceae > Allobosea > Allobosea rubneri. Next base: position 3,206 of record NZ_JAWDID010000088.1, on the reverse strand, counting down.
TCATCTACGCGCTCGGCTTCACGGCAGGACCGCAATTCTTCAACAACATCCGCGGCGGCTGGCGCTACGGCATCCTGTCCTTCGTCGAGGTCATCACGGTGCTGCTGCTGCTCGCCGCGGCGATCGTGCTGTTCGGGCTCGATGCCGGCACGGCGTCCGGGCTCTTCGCCGGCTCGGCCACCGAATCCGCGGTGCTCGGCACCGCTTCCGAGGCGATGACGCGCCTCGCCTTGCCCGCGGCCGAGATCACCCGCCTGCAAGGCAACATGGCGACCGCCTACAGCATCACCTATCTGTTCGGCCTCGTCGCAATCGTCGTCTTCACCACGCAGATCGGCCCGCTCCTGCTCGGGATCGACGTCCGCGAGGCCTCGGCGGCGCTTGCCCGCGAGCTCGGGGCCGAGGATGATACGGCCAAGGAGAACGGCGTACCGCAGATCGTCTCGCGCGGCTTCCGCGCCGGCGCGATCGGCGGTACCAGCGTCGGCGCCTTCGAGAACAGCGTCAGCGGCGCCGTGACGGTCACGCTGGTCGGGCGCGGCGGCAATTTCGAGAAGGCGACCACCGAGACGATGCTCGAGGCCGACGACATCGTGCTGGTGATCGGCCGCCGGCGTGCCGTCATCGCGATCAGCGAGCGGCTCGGCGCCGAGGTACCGCTGCCGGTCGGCGCCAATGTCCCGCTAGTCGAGCGCGAGGTGGTGCTGACCCGGCGCGAGGTCCGCGGCCGCAGGATCCGCGACCTGCGCCGGCTCGCCAGTGCCGAGCAGCGGCGCGGCGTCTTCATCTCCCGGATACGCCGGCTCGGCCAGAGCATTCCCGCCTTGCCCGGCACCATCCTGGAACAGGGCGACATCCTGACCCTCTACGGTACGGATGGCGCGATCACCCGCGCCGGTCCGGAGCTCGGCCATCTGCTGTCGCCGAATGCAGCGACCGACTTCGTCATGCTCGGCCTCGGCATCGTCGCCGGCCTGCTGCTCGGCGAGCTCAGCCTGAAGATCGGGGCGCTCAACCTCACACTCGGCACGGGCGGTGGGGCGCTGGTCTCCGGTCTGGTCTTCGGCTGGCTGCACATGCACCGGCCGCAGGGCGGCGCGATCCCGTCCGAGGCCGCGGCCTTCATGAAGGATTTCGGGCTGGCGACCTTCATCGCGGCGGTCGGGCTTTCGGTCGGGCCGGATGCCTTCGCGCTGCTCAAGCAGTACGGCCTCGTCCTGCCGGTGCTTTCGGTCCTGGTCTCGGCCCTGCCGGCGCTGGCCTCGCTCTATATCGGCCGCTATCTACTCAAGATCGAGGGGCCGATCCTGCTCGGCGCGATCGCCGGCCAGCATTGCAGCACGCCCTCGATCAGCGCCCTCGTCTCGCTCGCCGGCAATTCGATCCCGGTGATCGGCTACACCGTGACCTATGCGATCTCGAACGTGCTGCTGCCCCTGATGGGGCCGGTCGTGGTCGCCATGGCTGGGCTGATCGGCTGACCAGCCCAGCGACGACGCTAAAGTTCGCTCGGCGCCTCACTTGGCGGCGAGCAGCTCCTTGACCTGAAGCAGCACCAGCTCGTTGTCGTCCGCCTTCTTCGGGTCGCGCGACGAGGAGAACGGCAGGTTGTTGTCGTTGCCGACGACGATGATGCCGTTGGCGAGATCGACGACGTCGACGTTCTCGATGGTGAAGAACGGGAAGGGCAGCACGCCGTCGATCGCGCCCTGCTTCGCCTTCTTGTCGGGATCGGCGATCTTCATCAGGTCGACATGGCCGATGCGGCGCACGGCCTTGCCGACATTGGCGTCGTTCATCTCGATCTTGACGATGCGCTTGTGCTTGGCGAGGTCGTGGAAGCAGTCCGGACCCTTCTGGCCGGCGGCGCAGGCCTTGTCGGCGGTGCCTTCGCCATTATCGCGCTCGATGATCAGCGCCGTGGTGGCATCGATCATGTTGAAGTCGCCGATGGCGAGGCCCTTCTGCGCGAGCGGGAAGAACCAGGAGCGGCCGGTCCACTTCTCGTTCTGGACGTCGAATTCGAGGATTCGCAGCACTTCCTTGCCGTCGACCTCCTCATTGCCCTTGGTCTCGGCATTCCAGAGCGGGCCTTCGAGCAGCGGGTAAAGGAAGCGGCCGTCCGGCGACTGCGCCATGCCCTCATAGCCCTTGGAACGGCGGACATTGAACTCGACCGGCAGGTTGGGCGCGCCCGGCGTGGTCACGGCGTAATGGTCGGGCGAGCGGGCCGGCTTGCCGTCGACCAGGGTCTCGAACACCGCCTCGACCTTGCCGTTGGCGTGGACACGGATGAGGTAGGGACCGAACTCCTCGGCGATCCAGATCTTGCCGCCGATCGGCTGGATCGATTCCGGGTCGAAATCGGCGCCGGTCAGATAGCGCTTCTCGGTGCCCTCATTGGCGATGCGGAACGGCACCTTCTTGTCGGAATCGTGCAGGAAGGTGGTCGCCAGCCGCTCGATCTTGCCGCCCTCGAAATCGGCCTTGAGGCGGTGGAAGAACAGCATCGCGTCCGGCGAGTTCGCCTTGGCGCCGAAACCGTTGTCGGTCAGCACCAGGAACTCGCCATTGCCCAGCGAGCGGATGCCGGAGAAGCCCTGCACGGGCTGGCCGGCGAAGGGGGTGGAAAGGCCGGTCGGGCGGCCGACCGAGGTGCCCATAACCGTGCCGACCTGCTCGACGCGCTTGCCGGGCGTGATGAACTTGCCGGAGACCTTGAGATCGGCCGGCGCATCGGCCGGAGCCGGGATGATGGTGTTGGCCGGCAGCAAGGCGTGACCGACCAGCTTGGCCGGGAACTCCTTTTGCGCATCCTGCGCGCCAGCGAGCATGGTGGACGAGAGAAGCAGGGCGGCGGCGAGGCGCAGACGCATGGAGGACTCCGGGTTTGGGAAGAGCGGAAGGCCCCGCTTCGCGCCCGGAGTTTGCAGCCGCGCGACAGCCACGTGACGCTTGCGCGACAGTCCTCAGCCGAGCGCGGCGAACCGGCGGCCGAAGCGCCTGCCGCCATCGGCCGTCGAGACTTCGCCGACCCGCGCCAGCGAAACGAGGACGGCGCGAATGGCCGGGCGGACCTTGAGCCCCTGCCGGAACCGCAAGGCGATCGCCTCGGCATCGAGCGGCGCACCGCCCTTGGCCAGGATGGCGAGCACGGCCGCAACCCGTTCGACCGGCTGGGTGGGGAAGACCGGCCTGCCGACCGC
>NZ_JAWDID010000087.1:0-14790 GCF_032464875.1 Allobosea rubneri | reverse complement strand
GACGAGACCCGCTCGGTGTTCCAGGGCAAGGGTCCGCTCGTCGACGTGCTCGACAAGCCGCAGGCGAGCTTCGCGCGGGCGGTAGGCCAGGTACGCGAAGCCCTTCAGGCTGCCGCCGGCGACAATGACGGCCGCCGCATCCTGATCGTCGGCATGCGTCCGGGCGCCGGCGCATCGACGCTGGCGCTGAATCTCGCCCTCGATGCGGCGCTCGCCGGCAAGGCGGCGATCCTGGTCGATGCCGGGGTCGGCGCCGCCAATCTGACCACGACCTTCGCCAAGGATGCGCAGACGGGCCTCGCCGACATCGTCTCGGGCACCGCCGGCGTGGTGCGCGCCGCCCTGCAGGACGAAGGGACAGGATTGTTCTTCCTGCCGCGCCGCGGCCCGACCACCGCGATCACCGGGGCGAAGATCAGCCGGGAGTTCTTCGGCGCCGCGAGGCGCTTCGGGCCGATCATCGTCGACGGGGCCGCGCTCGGCAGCGACGAGCTGACCCTGCACTTCGCCGAGGCCGTCGACGACATCGTGCTGGTGCTGCGCGAGGGCGAGGTCGGCCGCGGCGACATCGAGCGTGCGGCAGAGGCGCTCGGGGCCCAGGCCGGCAAGATCCGAGGCTTCGTCGTCAATCAGGCCTGAGGAGCGGCCGGTCGGCAGCCCTCAGTTCTTGTCGGGTACGCGGTACTGCTCGTCCTGGACGCCGAATTCGGTGCCGAGCCGGCCGAGCGCGACCTGGGCATGATAGAGGCCAATGGTCAGCGAGCGGGTGTCGAGGCCGAGCATCAGCCCGCGCAGCGGCGAGGCGGCGAGCAGCATCAGGCTCTTGGCGAGCACCCGCACGCGCCCCGCCCTGCCGGGCTGGCTGCGCCGCTCGATCCGTGCCGAGATCGCGCCGTTGCGATAGCCGCGCGCCCTGATCCAGTCGGCCTCGGTGCGCCGCGCCGGCATGGTCTCGCGCTGCGCCGCCTCCTGCACCCACCAGAAGCGGAAGCCGGCAGCCATCGCCCTCCTGAAGAAGTCGCTGTCGCCGCCGCCGGTGAAGTCGAAGCTCTCGTCGAGATAGGGAAAGCCGAGGGTGTCGAGCACCTCGCGCCGGATCAGGTAGTTGGCGCTCGAATAGAGCATCGGGACCGGTCCCGATGCCGTGTAGTGCGAGCGGAAGACCGGGTGGGCCCCCAGCCAGGCGCGGGTCGGATCCTCGAAGCGCGGCGTCACCGACCCCCCGAACAGTTCGGCCGGCGCGCTCGCCGCAGCCTGCAGGAAGGCGGCGAGCCAGCCCGGCTCGGCCTCCTCGTCGTCGTCGATGCCGGCGATATGGCGCAGCGCCGGCAGCCGCGTCAGCGCGCAGCGCCAGGCGGCGTTGTAAGCCTTGCAGTTGCCCTGGCGCGGCTCGACGATGACCAGCCCCTCGAACAGCCCCTCGGCGAACAGCTCACAGGCGCGCTCGGCACCCGCGCGCTCACCGCCCTCGTTCTCGACGACGATCACCGCGAACGGGCCGGCGCCGCGCTGCGCCGCGAGCGAGCGCAAGGTCCGCTCCAGCATGTCGGGCCGCCGGAAGGTCGGAACGCAGACCACGGTCTCGACATGGGCCAGGATCTCGGGCGCCGACTGCGCCACGATCTCGAAGGTTTCGGGCGGGCCTGAACCCGGCCGCTCCGCCAGTGCCTGCTGCATCATGCGATCTTCCTCGCCCCGGCAAGAACCGACGAACAGCTCCCGGGACTTCCATTGTCGTCACGGCATCGCAGCCGATTCGCTTTAAGGTTCCGTATGCACGGCCCGGATCAGACTCGCCTCGTCGATCACATGCCGTTGAGGTTACCGGCTCTGGCGGACTTGACCCGGCGGCCGGCCTGCCCCCTTTCTCGGCCACGATCCCAGGATGCGGAAACCCGTGCGCCTTGCCTTCCTCACCACGCTGATCCCCGTCGCACGGCCCGATACCGGCTTCGAGATCGCCAATGCCGCCATCCTCGATGCGCTGCGCGCCGCCGGCCATGAGGTCACCGCCTTCGGCTTCGTGCGGCCGGGCGAGGTGCCGGCCGATCCCGGCGGCGCCGTGGTGATCGACGCGGTCGATGTCGAGAACGCCGTCGTCTCGAAGGGGCGCAAGCTGCAATGGCTGGGCAGCGCGCTCGCCGCCTCATTGCCGGTCGCCTGCGCCAAGCTCAGACTGGCGGGGCGCGGACGCTTCGTCGAGGCGGTCAAGGCGCGCGGCCCGTTCGACGCCATCGTGCTCAATTCCGTGATGCTGCCCGGCGCCTTTCCGGAGCTGACCAGGCTCGGCCCCTGCGTGCTCGTCGAGCACAATATCGAGCATGTCTCGGCACAGCAGAATGCCGACCACGCCCGCAGCCCGCTGATGCGGGCGCTGTTCGCGCGCGAGGCGCATCTGCTCGAAAAGGTCGAGCGCCGGCTCTGGCAGGAGGCCCGCTTCGTCTGGACGCTGGCCGAGGAGGATCGCGCCGCGCTCGGCCCGGAGCTGGCCGGAAAATCGGCCGTGCTGCCGCTGGTTTCGGGCGCAGAGATCGAGCCCTTGAGCATCCAGCCGGTCGCGGCGGCCCATGATGTCGGCCTGATCGGCACCTGGACCTGGGTGCCGAACTTCACCGGGCTCGACTGGTTCCTGCGCGAGGTCTGCCCGCTGCTGCCGGCCGATTTCGAGATTGCGGTCGCAGGGCGCCTGCCGCCCGACATGCCGCCCGTGCCGGAGCAGGTGAAGCCGGTCGGGCGCGTGCCGGATGCGCGCGAATTTCTGCTCTCCTGCCGGGCCCTGGCCCTGGCGAGCCGAGCCGGCACCGGCGTGCAACTGAAGACGATCGAGGCGATGCAGCTCGGCGCCCCCGCCGCGGCCACGCCGCTCTCCTGCCGCGGCTTCACCGAAATACCCGCGAACTTCCGGGTTGCGGACGACCCACGCGCCTTCGCCGCGGCGCTGGTCGAGCTGGTCACGGCGGCGCGGGCCGGCGCGAACCTGCGGCTCGACGGTGCTGCCTTCATGGCACGCCAGCGGGCGGCGCTGGCCTCGGCCCTGGAGCGCGGGCTCGCGGCTGCGGTCGGGCGCTGACTATTTCGGCTTGCTCGCGCTTTTGGGCTTGCCGCCGAGCACACCGAAGAGGGGTCCGGCGCCGATCATCACCAGGAAGACCCGGATGATGTGGTGGGCGGCGACGAACGCGACCTCGGTGTGCAGAGCGAGCGCGATCAGGCTCATCTCGGCGAGCCCGCCCGGCGAGTAGGCCAGGATCAGCGGCACCGGCTGGTAGCGCGAGACCTGCGCCACCGCGAAGGCGAAGGCCAGCGTCAGCGCGAGCAGGATCAGCGTCGACCCGGCCGAGATCACGAGGATGCGCAGGATCGCCTGCGGCGGCGTCCCGACGAAGCGGCAGCCGATGGTGACGCCGAGGATCAGCTGGGCGAGGTTGACGATCTCGAAGGGCGGGACGGAGTCGCTGAGGCCGGCGACATGCACGGCGGCCGAGACCAGCATCGGCCCGAGCAGCTGCTTGGCCGGCAGGCGCAAGGCATGGGCGAGCATGACGCCGAGCACGCCGCAGGCGACCAGCCAGAACCAGCCGAGTGCGGAGGTCTGCATCATCGAGGGGCCGGAAGTGCGGTTGATGCCGAGCGAGACGCCCTCGAGCCATTGCACGATGAAGGGCAGCGTCATCACCACGAGCAGGATGCGGGCGGAGTGGATCAGCGCGATAGTGCGCGCATCGCCGCCCTTCTCCTCGCCGGTGATCACCATCTCGACGAGACCGCCGGGCATGCCGGCGAAGAAGGCGGTAACCGGGTCATAACCGGCGACGCGGCGGAAATAGCCGACGCAGAAGAAGGCGCAGGCGGCCATGAAGAGCACGAGCCCGGCGAGCGTCGGCAGCCAGTTCGGCAATTGCGCGATCAGATCGGGCCGAAAGCCGGAGCCGAGCATGACGCCGATCACCGCCGACATGGGCGGGCGGATCACCGGCGGAGCCGCGACCGGCGCACGCGAGATCGCGGCGGCGGTGCAGAACACCATCGAGCCGAGCATCCAGGGCAAGGGCAGGCGCAGATAGGCGAACAGCCAGCCGCCGAGGATGCCGAGCGAAAGCGCGAGCAGGAAGCGCCGCCAGGGAAAGCGCCGCGGCGACAATTCGCGCACGCCGTTCGCCATGTCGGCCAGCAGATCCCGCATCGTCCCGCGTCACCTTGTCCGATCGCCGCCCGAATGCGCGATCCGCGCTGCTATACGCCACAATGGCGGCGCAGGCAGCCGCCCAGTCGAATGACGCCCCTGCCCTGAAGGCGGGGCGGCCGGACGCCAGAACAACCCTGCCATGTGCGCAGGCCCCCTGCTCCGAAACCGGCAAATCGGCGAGAGTTCCGGAACGAGACCAATAATAGGCCGCTGGCGCTGAGCCCGGCTCCGGGCTGCCATGAGCGACGACCGTCTTTCGGATCAGGAGGCCCGTGGCAGCGAGAGCGCCGGGATCGGCGAGCCCGCCCCCTCGGCGCCCGAGGAAGATCGCTGTACGGGCGGCAGCGCCGCACTCCCCGACATTCCACCTCCACCTGTCATCGCCCCGGCCGGCGGCAGCTGGCTCGCCAGGCGGCGCTCGCGCGCTGGCCTGTGGTGGCGCGGCGCCAGCCCGAACCTGCGCGGCTCGGTCTACATGCTGTCGGCGCTGCTGGTCTATGCGGTGATGGTCGGGCTGTTCAAGCATCTCGGCAGCTCGATCCCGCTGGTCGAGACGCTCATGATCCGCCAGCTGATCATGAGCCTCGTCATCGTGCTCGTCGTCGGCCGGGCGCTGCCCTCGATGCTACGCACCCGCCATCCCGGCCTGCAGATCTTCCGCGGGGTGGTGACGCTGGCCTCGATGCTCTGCGGCTTCAGTGCGCTGATCCACATCCCGCTGGCGCAGGCGACCTCGATCAGCTTCAGCCAGGTCCTGTTCGTCACCATCGCGGCGGTGCTGGTGCTCAAGGAGAAGGTCGACGGCCGGCGCTGGGCCGCGACGGTCATCGGCTTTATCGGCATCCTGATCATGCTGAACCCCTCGACCGAGGGGTTGAATTTCTGGGCGCTGATGTCGGTCGGCGGGGCGGTGTTCGGCGCCTGCATCACAGTCAGCGTCCGCATGCTCGGCACGTCGGAACGCACCGAGACGATCCTGATCTATCAGGGCCTCGTGCTGATCGTCGTCCTCGCCTGGCCGGCCTGGGCCTACTGGGTCTGGCCCAGCGCCGAGCAGTGGCTCGCGCTCGTCCTGCTCAGCCTGTTCGGCACCGCCGGGCAATGGCTGATCACCAAGGCCTATCAGGTCGGCGAGGCGGCGGCGCTCGCCCCGCTCGATTTCAGCCGGCTGCTGCTGGCGAGCTTCACCGGCTTCGTCTTCTTCGCCGAGATTCCGTCGCTCTCGACCTTCATCGGCTCGGCCATCGTCATCGGCGCGACGCTGTATACGATCCGCCGCAATGCCCGCAGCCGGGCCGAAACCGGACTCGCGCCCCCAGCCTGACGATCGCCCGCGCCGCCGCTCAACGAGGCCATGCATGACCCATCACCAGCTCGATTCCAGCCTCGCCACCTGCCATTGGGGCTATTTCGACGCGCAGCTGAAGCCTGTGCTGGAGATCGAGAGCGGCGACCGCGTCACCATCCGCACGGTGACCGGCGGGCCTGCCCATCTGCCGGACGGCAATCCGACGATCCCGCCCGAGATCCACGAGATCCATGAAAAGGCCGAGCGCATGGTGCCCGGCCACATCCTCACCGGCCCGATCGCGGTGAAGGGCGCCAGGCCCGGCCAGGTGCTCGAGGTCCAGATCCGGAGCGTGAAGCCGCGCACCGATTTCGGCTACACGATGATCCGCCCGCTCGGCGGCACGCTGCCGGAGGAGTTCGACTGCCACGCCCTGCGCTACATCCATCTCGACCGCGAGCGGAACGTCGCGAACCTGCCCTGGGGCATGGAGCTGCCCCTCGCGCCCTTCTTCGGGGTGATGGGCACCGCGCCGCCGGCGCATTGGGGGCGAGTGAGCTCGCTGATCCCGCGCGCCTTCGGCGGCAATATCGACAACAAGGAACTCGTCGCCGGTGCGACGCTCTATCTGCCCGTCTTCGTCGAGGGCGCGCTGTTCTCCTGCGGCGATGGCCATGGCGCGCAGGGCGACGGCGAGGTCTGCATCACCGCGATCGAGACGGCGCTGGAGGGCACCTTCGAATTCCACCTGCGCGAGGACCTCTCCTTCGCCATGCCGCGCGCCGAGACCCGGACCCACCACATCACCATGGGGATCGATCCCGATCTCGACATCTGCGCCAAGAACGCGCTGCGCGAGATGATCGGGCTCATCACCGAGCGAACGAAGCTCACCCGCGAGGAGGCCTATATGCTGTGCAGCCTCGCCGCCGATCTGCGCGTCACCCAGACGGTCAACGGCAACAAGGGCATCCACTGCATGCTGCCGAAGACGCTGGTGGGGTAGTTCAATTGACGCGGGTCATCCCGGCCGGAGCGCAGCGGAGAGCCGGGATCCATTCCTGAGCCTTGCCGATAAAGGTTCCGGCATGGGTCCCGGGTCTCCCTCCGGTCGCCCGGGACGACAGCGCGATTATCCAAGGGGTTGCTACAGCATCGGCAGCGAGCGCGGCCTGCGCCCGAGCGGGAAAGCGGCGTCGATCGCGGCGATATCGGCTTCGTCGAGGCGCAGCGCCAGCGCCCCGGCATTGTCCTCGGCATGAGCGGCCCTCGCCGCCTTCGGGATCGCGAACACCTGATGGCGCCGGGTCAGGAAGGCAAGCGCGACCTGGCGCGGGCCCGCGCCATGCTTCGCCGCGATCTGCGCCAGCACCCGCCCCTGCGCCGAGCCGGGCTCCGGGAAATCATCCTGCCCGAACGGGCTATAGGCGGTGACCGCGACGCCGTTCTTCTCGCACCAGGGGATGACGGCATGCTCGATCGCCCGCTCGCGCAGATGGTAGAGCACCTGATTGCAAGCGATCCTGCCCGGCCCGGCCAGCTCCAGCGCCTCGTCGAGGTCGTCGACGTCGAAGTTGCTGACGCCCCAGGAGCGGATCTTGCCCTCTTCCCGCAACGCCTCGAAGGCGGCGAAGGTCTCTTCCAGCGGGTAGGAGCCGCGCCAGTGCAGCAGGTAGCAGTCGAGCCGGTCGGTGCCGAGCCGCTGCAGCGAGCGCTCGCAGGCGGCGCGCGTGCCGGCACGCGAGGCATTGTGCGGCAGGACCTTGGAAACCAGGAAGACCGCGTCGCGCCGGCCCGAGATCGCCTCGCCGACGATCTCCTCGGAACGGCCGTCGCCATACATCTCGGCGGTATCGATATGCGTCAGCCCGAGATCGAGCCCGCGCCGCAGCGCCGCGACCGCCGCCTTGCGCTCGGAGAGCTCGATGTTCCAGCTACCCTGGCCGATCACGGAAACCCGCTGGCCGCCCTGTCCGAAAGCTCTCTCCATAGATTCAGCTCCCTTCGATCGCCGGGCATCCTATCGGATACGCTCTGGCGATCTCATTCCTTGTTGGGGCATCGGATTCGTCCGAAAAGTGGATTCCACTTTTCGGTCCGATGCTCTGGGTTCAGCGGACCTCGATCTCGAAGCGGCCGTCGCGAACCTCGCCATCGGCGTAGCGCACCTTGACCTCGAAGCTATCGCGCCCGCGGTAATCCGGCCGCGAGGTGTATTCGAAGGCGAGCGAGTTGCCGACCCGCCCATCGCAATGGGCATAGGGACCGGGGCCGTAGACCGCTTCGGCCTTGCGCGTCGCCATCCTGACCTTGCCGTGCTCGGGGTCGCGGGTCAGCACGGCGGTCGGCCGCTTCCCCTGCCGGCAACTTTTGTCCATGGTCATGTAGGTCTGCTGCAGGAAGGTCGGCTGGCCGGCGCGGACGCGGTCGATGCCGTCGGCGGCCTGGCCGGGCGCGTCGCCGGAGGTCACGCAGCCGCCGAGCATGCCGCACAGGAGGACGATGCCGAGGGTGGTCAATCCGGCAACTGGCATGGCTCTCCTCGGCACAGGCGGCAGGCAGGTTCGGACAATAGAGAGGCTCGGGCCGACCTCAAACCGGCGGGGTGCCGTTGGCCTGGAGCACCTCGCCGGCGAGGTAGAGCGAGCCGCAGATCAAAATGCGCGGCGGCACGGGCCAGTGCCGCGCGGCGATCTCGCGCAGCGCCTGCTCGACCGAACCCGTGGCCTCCGCCCTGAGCCCGGCAGAACGGGCGAGCTCCGCCACCTCCTCGGCCGGGCGGGCGGCGAGCTGGTTCTGCATCGGCACGGCGAAGAGCGCATGCGCCAAGCCCTTGAAATGGCCGAGCGTGGCGCGGCCGTCCTTGGTCGAGAGCAGGCCGGTGATCATCACCAGCGGCGCCGGGTTCTTCTCTTCGAGATCGGCCATGGCCTGGGCGAGCACGCGCCCGCCATCGGGATTATGGCCGCCATCGAGCCAGAGCTCGGCGCCGGCGGGCACGAGTTCGGCAAGGTGGCCGCGCGCCAGCCGCTGCAGCCGTGCCGGCCATTCGGCCTCGGTCATGCCGCGCTCGAAGGCCGCCGCCGGGAGGCCACCATAGCCGGCGGCGCGCAGCGCCGCGATCGCGGTGCCGGCATTGATGTGCTGGTGGCGCCCGGCGAGACGCGGCAGGGGCAGATCGAGCAGGCCATCGCCATCCTCGTAGACCAGCCTTCCGCCATCCTCATGGACGTTGAAGTCCTGCGCACCGATCAGGATCTTCGAGGCGCCGGCACGTTCGGCGGCGGCCTCCAGCACGGCGGTCGGCTCGGGCTCCTGCGGCGCGATCACGGCGGGTGCGCCGCGCTTGAAGATGCCGGCCTTCTCGCCGGCGATCTTGGTCACGGTGTCGCCGAGATATTCGGAATGGTCGAGCGAGACCGGGGTGACCACCGTGCAGGCCGGATGGTCGATGACATTGGTGGTGTCGTAGCGCCCGCCGAGCCCGACCTCGAGCAGCACGACATCCGCCTTGTGCTCGGAGAACAGCAGCAGTGCCGCCGAGGTGGTGATTTCGAAGAAGGTGATGGAATCGCCGGCATTGGCGCGCTCGCAGCGCTCCAGCGCCTCGACCAGCACGTCCTCGTCGACGAAGCGGCCGCCGCCGGGCCGGCCGAGCCTTATGCGCTCATGGAAGCGCACCAGATGCGGCGAGGTGTAGACGTGGACGCTGAGGCCGGCCGCCTCGAGGATCGCCCGCATGAAGGCGATGGTCGAGCCCTTGCCATTGGTGCCGGCGACATGGATCACCGGCGGCAGGCGCTTCTGCGGATCGCCGAGGCGCTCGAGCAGGCGCAATATGCGGCCGAGCGAGAGGTCGATCAGCTTGGGATGCAGCGCCAGGAAGCGCGCCAGCAGCAGGTCGGATGTGCTCATGCGGCTCCGGCCCCCCGGCCGGCGAAAGCATCGCGCCGGTGCGGAGCGGCTGCCGGCGTTTCCCGATGCGTCGTGGGAAAGTTCAGTTGGCCTCGTGAACGAGCGGCTCGGCTTCCGCGGTCGCGTTCGCTCCCGGGGCCGGCTGCTTCGTCAGGAAGCGGGCGAGCCTTGCCAGCGTCGCCGGGATGTCGTGGCGGTGGACGACCATGTCGACCATGCCGTGATCCCTGAGATATTCCGAGCGCTGGAAACCCTCCGGCAGCTTCTCGCGGATGGTCTGCTCGATGACGCGCGGGCCGGCGAAGCCGATCAGCGCGCCGGGCTCGGCGATGTGGATGTCACCGAGCATCGCATAGGAGGCGGTGACGCCGCCCGTGGTCGGATTGGTCAGGACGACGAAATAGGGCAGGCCTGCCTTCTGCAAACGCCGGATCGCGACCGTGGTGCGCGGCAGCTGCATCAGCGAGAGGATGCCCTCCTGCATGCGCGCGCCGCCCGAGGCGGCGAAGACGACATAGGGGGTCTTCTTCTCGAGCGCAGTCTCGGCGCCCTTGATGAAGGCCTCGCCCGCCGCCATGCCGAGCGAGCCGCCCATGAAGTGGAAGTCCTGCACCGCGACGGTCATCGGCAGGCCCTGGACCCGGCCATAGCCGACCTTGAAGGCGTCCGCAGCGCCGGTCTTGGCGCGGGCATCCTTCAGCCGGTCGACATAGCGCTTCTCGTCCCGGAACTTCAGCGGGTCGACGGCGGCCTCAGGCAGCGCCACGTCGAGCCATTTGCCCTCGTCGAAGGTCAGGCGCAGGCGGTCCGGCGCCTTGACGCGGAGATGATGGTCCGAGCCGGGAATGACGAAGCCATTGGCCTCGACATCCTTGTGGAAGACCATCTGCCCGGAATCCGGGCACTTGATCCAGAGATTCTCCGGGCTCTCGCGCTTGAACAGCGTCTTGATGCGCGGGCGAACGACTTCGGAAATCCAGTTCATCGGACCATCCTCGAATTCAGCGGGAGCTGCTAGCGGCTCAGGCCGCAGCTTTTGCGACCGAACGGACACCGGCAGCGAGCTCGGCGACCAGCGAGGTGACAGCCGAAACCGTCTTTTCCGTGGCCTTGCCCTCGGCATCGAGCGAGAGGCGGACGCGCTCGACCAGCGACGAGCCGACGACGACGCCATCGGCACCGCGCGCGATCGCAGCCGCATCGGCGGCGGTCTTGACGCCGAAGCCGACCGCGACCGGCAGGGCGGTGTGCTGCTTGATCCGCGCCACCGCCTCGCCGACCGCGTCGTAATTGGCGATGGTGCCGCCAGTGACGCCGGTCATCGAGACGTAATAGACGAAGCCCGAGGTGTTCTGCAGCACGCGCGGCAGGCGCTTGTCATCGGTGGTCGGCGTCGCCAGGCGGATGAAGCTGAGGCCGGCGGCGAGCGCCGGCAGGCAGAGCTCGGCATCCTCTTCCGGCGGCAGGTCGACGACGATCAGCCCGTCGACGCCGGCGGCGCGCGCATCGGTGAGGAAGCGCTCGACGCCATAGGCCCAGATCGGATTGTAGTAGCCCATCAGCACGATCGGCGTGTCGTGGCCGGCCTTGCGGAAGCCCTCGACCATGGCGAGCGTCTTCTTCAGGGTCTGCCCGCCCTTGAGCGCGCGCTGGCCGGCGAGCTGGACGGGGATGCCATCCGCCATCGGGTCGGTGAAGGGCACGCCGAGCTCGATGATGTCGGCGCCCGCAGCCGGAAGGGCGTGCAGGATCGCACTCGCCGTGTCGAAATCCGGATCGCCGGCCGTGACGAACGTCACGAGCGCGGCCCGGCCTTCCGTGGCGCAGGCGGCAAAGCGGTTCTCGATACGGGTCTGGCCGGTCTGTGTCATGGCGCTGCGGTTAGCATGGCCGGGCCCGGCTGGCGAGAGGGCGCGGGCTCAGCCCCGCCCTGCAGGGGCGACGCGGTCCCGGCCGAGCGCTTCGGCGCCGCTCCTCACGCCGGCCGGCGTCAGGCGAACTTGGCGCCGCGCTCCGCCAGCAGGGCCCGCAGCACCGAGCGGTGGCAATGCGCCTCGACCTCGCAATAGCAGCCGACCGAAAAGTCGCTGTCATGCGACAGGGTCGCCAGCAGGTCGAGCGCATGGCGCGGCGCCGGCTCGGCCATCTCGGCCTTGAAGGCGCGGGTGAAGCCGGCCCAGTCCTTCTCCGTCTCGGCCGCCTTGGCCTGCGCCATCAACTCCGGCGTCGGCGACAGCAGCGGAAACCAGACATCGAACCAGTTTTCTCTGGCATAGCGCTCCTTCGGCACGCCGCGCGGCACGCGCCGGACCGTGCCGATGCGCGTGCCCTCGCCGGCTTCGCGCGCCGTTCCCAGCCGAACGATACGAACACTCACGGGCTCGTCCTTTCAATCAGCCGGGCAGAACTGCTCATGGCCCGTCATGGCGGCATGCCTAGCACGAAGCAAGGATGGCCGCGGTACGGGTTGCGTAGCGCGGCCACCGTCTCATCGCATGGCAGGAGCGCCGGCGCGCCTCCGCTCGGCTATTTCTCGATGCGCCAGACCGTGCGCAGCGCCGCGCTGACCGTGATCTCGCCGGGCTCGACCGCCATCGGCGCCCCAGCGGCCGCCATGCGATAGGCCCGGACATCGCCCATCGGACGGATCGGCGGCTCGGCCTCGGCCTCGACGATCGAGACGAGCTCGCCGACCTTGACGCCGAGCTTGTCAGCATAGAGCGAGGCACGGGCCCGCGCCGCCTCGGCCGCCTTCTGGCGCGCCGCGTCCTTGGCGGTGTCCTCGTTGGCGAGACCGAACATGATCCCCGACATCTCGTTGGCGCCGGCTGTGGCGAGTGCGTCGATCAGCGGCCCGGCCTTGGCGATGTCGCGCACGATGACGGTCAACCCGGTGCGGGCCTCGTAGCCGTCGATCTTCGGCGCGCGCGGCTGCGGCGAGGAGGAGGCGGAGGGCTGCGTCATGCGCGGCACCAGCGCCACCTGCGAGGTCCTGACGTCGCCCGCGGCGATACCGGCCGCCTTCACGGCCTCGACGAGCTTCGCCAGCGCGGGGGTGTTCTTCGCCAGCGCCTCGGCGGCGGTCTTGCCCTCGCTGACGATCCCGGCCTGGATCGTCGCGAGATCCGGCTTCACCCTGACTTCGCCCTCGGTGCGGATGACGATGCCTTCGGCCGGAGCCAGCGGGCCGGCAGTCTGGGCCTGAACGGGGGCGGAAAGCGCCGCGAGCGCGGCGATGAGCAGGGCCTTCTTGGTCTTCGACATGATCGTCCTTCGCTGGCATGGTCCGCAGAAGCGGCTCCGCCTCTGCGCCCAGACCATGCGCAAGCTAATGGGGCAGCATCAGGACGATGCAAAGCATTTCGCGCTTCTCCGAAGCGCGAAATGCTCTAGCTCTTTGTTTTATCGCATTTTCTTCATGCGAACCGGTGTCCACTTCGCTTGAAAATGCTCAGGTCACCGCGCCGCCAGAATCTCCGCTACCTGCGGGATATCCTTGTCCCCACGGCCGGAGAGGTTGACGACCATCAGGTGGTCCTTCGGCTTCTTCGGCGCGAGCTCGGCGACGCGCGCCAGCGCATGCGCCGATTCCAGCGCCGGGATGATGCCCTCGAGCTTGGAGATCAGCTGGAAGGCCTCGAGCGCCTCCTCGTCCGTCGCCGAGAGATAGGTGGCGCGGCCGATATCGTGCAGCCAGGAATGCTCCGGGCCGATACCGGGATAGTCGAGCCCGGCCGAGATCGAATGGGCGTCGTTGATCTGCCCGTCCTCGTTCATCAGCAGATAGGTGCGGTTGCCGTGCAGCACGCCGGGGCGCCCGCCGGTGAGCGAGGCCGCATGCAGGCCCGAGGGAATGCCGTGGCCGGCCGCCTCGACGCCGTAGATCTCAACGCTCTTGTCGTCGAGGAAGGGGTGGAACAGGCCCATCGCATTCGAGCCGCCGCCGATGCAGGCGATCAGCGAATCCGGCAGGCGGCCCTCCAGCTCCAGCATCTGCTCGCGCGTCTCCTTGCCGATGATCGACTGGAAGTCGCGCACCATGGCCGGATAGGGATGCGGGCCGGCGACGGTGCCGATGCAGTAGAAGGTCGACGCGACATTGGTCACCCAGTCGCGCAGCGCCTCGTTCATCGCGTCCTTGAGGGTCTTGGTGCCGGATTCGACCGGCACGACGGTGGCGCCCAGCATCTGCATGCGGAAGACGTTCGGCGCCTGCCGGGCGACGTCGACCGCGCCCATATAGACGATGCATTCGAGGCCGTAGCGGGCGCAGAGCGTCGCCGTCGCGACGCCGTGCTGCCCGGCGCCGGTCTCGGCGATGATGCGCTTCTTGCCCATGCGCCGCGCCAGCAGGATCTGGCCGAGCACGTTGTTCACCTTGTGCGAGCCGGTGTGGTTCAGCTCCTCGCGCTTCAGATAGATCTTGGCGCCGCCGAAATGCTCGGTGAGACGCTCGGCGAGATAGAGCGGCGAGGGCCGGCCGACATAGTGCTTCAGCCCGTTCGCAGTCTCCGCATGATAGGCGGGATCGGCCTTGGCTGCGGTGTAGGCCGCCTCCAGCTCGAGGATCAGCGGCATCAGCGTCTCGGCGACGAAGCGCCCGCCGAACTGGCCGAAGCGGCCGTTCTCGTCCGGGCCGTTCCGGAAGCTGTTCGGTGCGTGCGGCGCGTTCATGCCTTGCCTGCCTTCTTCAACATGTCGTCGTTCAATGCCTGGGCGGCCGCACGGGCAGCCCTGACGAATTCCGCGATCCGATCGACATCCTTGACGCCCGGCGCGCTTTCGACCCCGGAGGAGACGTCGACGCCGGACGGCCTCGCGGTGCGGATCGCCTCCGCGACATTCGCCGGATCGAGCCCGCCCGATAGCATGAAGCGGAAAGCCGGGTCGAGGCCGGCGAGCAGCGCCCAGTCGAAGGGCCGGCCATGGCCGCCGGGATAGGCTGCGTCCTTGGGCGGCTTGGCATCGAGCAGGATCATGTCGGCGCTGCCGGCATAGGGCTCGATGCGCTGAAGATCGGCAGCGGTCGCGATACCCAGCGCCTTCAATGCCGGCAGTCCGGTCGCAGCCTTGATCGCCCTGACGGCGTCGGGCGTCTCGCTGCCATGGAGCTGCAGCCAGTCGGGTTGCAGGAGCTGCGCGAGTTCGGCCGCCTTGGCAGGCTCGATATCGACCGTCAGCGCCACGATCTCAGCCTTGCCGCGCGCCTGCGCCGCAAGCCGAGAGGCCAGGTCCGGCATGACGAAGCGCGGGCTCTTCGGGTGAAAGACGAGACCGATCATGTCGGCGCCGGCGGCAAGCGCCGCTTCGAGCGTCTCTGGGGTGGAGAGGCCACAGATCTTGATCGGGAACGAGGCTTGGGCGCGCGTCATTGCGGGGCTTTAGCACAAACGCGCCCGCC
>NZ_JAWDID010000086.1:0-15535 GCF_032464875.1 Allobosea rubneri | reverse complement strand
AGCCCGCCCCCGCCGCAGCCGAAAGCAACGCACCTGCGGCGAAGAGCACGCCGGCGACCAGCAGCAGGGCGCGGCGGCCATAGGTTTCGGTGGTACGGCCCGCCAGCAGCGCTCCACCCAGCGCCCCCAGCGGCACGGCGGCGGTCATCAGCCCCTCGTCGAACGGGCTGATCGTGAATTCCCCGCGCAACAGATGCAGCGCGCCGGCGATGACGCCCTCGTCGAAGCCGAACAGGAAGCCGGCAATGCCGGCGATGGCAGCTACGAAATAGATCATCGTCTGCGCTCTGGTTGGCGTGGGTTCGCGGGGATCAGCGCAAGAGGCCGTTCGCCACCTTGCGGAAGGCGGTGACGATGTCGCTCTCGTCGGCTTCGGTCAGGGTCGAGCCGATGGCGAGCAGGGCGCCGCGCGCCTGGAACTCGTCGCAACGCGGCAGCGCGCCGACGCCGTAATGATAATCCTTCGCGAAGGCGTTGGCCGGATGGCTCCAGGGGAAGCCGTCGCGGCTGTTGGACCGGCGCTGCACCAGGCTGGGAACGTTGAAGTACCAGTGCATGCCCCATTCCTGCATGGTGATGCAGGCGAGACTGCCGGGTGGCCCGGCGATGCCCTCGGCGCGCAACGCCTCGACGAAGCGCCGCGCCAGGGCGGCATCGGGCAGCAGCATCAACAGGAACGGCCCGGTATCGCCGGCCGGATCCGGGATATGGCGGAAGCTGAGGCCGGGCAGGTCGGCCAGCTGCTCGCGGATACGCCATTTCGAGGCTCGCATAGCGCCGGTGATCCGCGGCAGCTTGCGCATCTGCGCCAGAGCCATCGCGCCGGCGAGCTCCGACATGCGCGCGCCCATGCCCCAGAGCTGGCAGGCCTCGTCGGACGAGTCGAGCCGGCCCTTCTCGTTGCGGGGGTAGCCGAGGTCGTGCAGCGCCACGATGCGCCGGAACAGCGCGTCGTCCTCGGCGACGAGCATGCCGCCATCGCCCGAGGTCATGTTCTTGTTCAGCTGGAAGCTGAAGATGCCGATATCGCCGAAGCGGCCGACCGCACGCCCGCCGACCGAGGCGCCCGCCGCCTGCGCGCAATCCTCGACGAGGCCCAGGCCGTGGGCACGGCAGATCTCGGCGATTTCGGCGATGCGGCCCGGCGCGCCGCTCATATGGACGCACAGCACGGCGCGGCTATGCGGCCCGATCTTGCGTTTGAGATCCTCGGGATCGATGCAGAAGGTCTCGTCGATATCGACCAGGCGGGGAATGGCGCCGACGCGCACCACCGCCGAAAGGCAGCTCACCCAGAGATAGCCCGGCACGAAGACCTCGTCGCCGGGGCCGACCCCGAGCGCCGACAAGGCGATCGTCAGCGCCGCCGTGCCCGACGACACGCCGAGCGCGTTGCGATGCCCGAAGGCCTCGCACCATTCCCGCTCCAGCGTCTCGACCATGTGCTGCGGGTCTGGCCCGTAGAAGCGGAACGGGCTGCGCGCGCGCACGACGCGGTCGACCAGCTCGCGCTCCTCCTCGCCGATCCAGTGCACCCCCGGCAGCTCCCAGGGCAGAGGTTCGCTCCTGACCGGCACGCCGCCATCGATCGCGAGCCGATTGGCCCGCTCCTGACCAACCCGCGATCCCTGCTCGGCCAGATCAGTCATGCGCTTCCCCCCTGTCAGCAATGCGTCGTCTTGGCGGCGTGATCAACGAGATTGAAGATGTTGATCTGGCCAACGAAGCGCTTGTAGCATGAAACAGAGCAGCAAATCCGGCCTTTAGTTTTGGAAAAGATCTGAAATGATTGGAAATAACTGGATTTTCAGGTCTATTAGCCCAATTCAGTTGATTTTGACTCTAATTTTAGCGAGTGGAATAGCATTCGGATTCGGAATAACATCTGTCTCTGGCGTACTGGATATTATAAAGTCAGAGTTTGAACTTTCGGAGATCGGCGAACAATTTGTCGTCGGAATTCTGGTCCTCGGTTGCTTCGTCGGTGCCGCCATAGCAGGGCCGATCTCGGCCCGCTGGGGCAGAAGACGAACGATCATGCTGGCGGTTGTACTCGGTGGGCTCGGCTATACGCTGATCCTGGCCGGGATCGGCTTCGGTGGACTGCTGGTTGGGCGCAGCCTTGCCGGTCTCTGCATCGGCCTGATCTCGATGGTGGTGCCTATGTACGCGGCCGAGACAACGCCGGCTCAGCGCCGCGGCGCCGTGGTCTCGATGTTCCAGCTCGCGATCACGCTCGGCATTCTCGGCGCCTATGGCACGACCCTCGCCTTCGCCGCGAGCGTGCCCTGGCAGATCCTGCTCGGCGCCGGCGCGCTCCCCCTCGGCCTGGGCCTGCTGGCGATCCTGTTCCTGCCCGAGAGCCCGCGCTGGCTCGCCGCACGGGGCGAACACGCCGCCGTTGAGAAGGCGACGCTCACGCTCGGCCTCACAGATGAATGGCAGGAGATTCCGGCGGCTCCCGCGCACGCAGACAACCAAAGCGGCACCGCGCTGACTCGCGGCAGCACGGCAGCAGTCCTCGTGTTCTGCAGCACGCTTTTCGTGCTTCAAAATCTGAGCGGCATCGACGGCATCCTCTACTATGCCCCCCGCATCTTCCAGGAACTCGGCTTTTCGGCCGGGACCGCGGCACTCGCTGCGACCTTCGGCCTCGGACTGGTCAATGTCCTCGCCACGATCGCCGCTATCGCCCTGGTCGATCGCCTGGGCCGCAGGCCGCTGCTGATCATCGGGTCCGCCGCCATGGCGATCGGGCTCGCCGCCGTGATCCTCGCCTCCCAGCTCGGCTGGCCCTGGGTCGGACTCGCGGGGCTCGCCATCTTCATCGCGGCCTTCGCCATGAGCCTCGGCCCGCTGCCCTATGTGCTGATGTCGGAGCTGTTCCCGACGGCGATCCGCGAGTCCGGCATCGCCGTGGCCTCGGCGACGAGCTGGCTGTTCAACGCCCTGATCGCCTTCACCTTTCTCTCGCTGGTGGCGGCGATCGGCCTTTCCGGAGCGATCGGGCTGTTCCTCGCGGTCTGCCTGATCTCGCTCGGCTTCTGCCTCGCCTTCGCGCCGGAGACGCGCGGTGCCCGGCTCGAGGATATCGAGACAGCAGTGCTCGCGGGGCGGCCGTTGCGCCATCTCGGCAGCTGAAGCGGCTGCATGCCGGCCGCGACCATCGGGCGGCAGAGCGCTCCGGCGAGCTTGCAAACGCCCGGTCCGAGCCCCGGCCATACCGCGCCTTATCCTGGCTTGAAGGCCCGCAGCCCCCTGCCCGCCTGAGCGCAATGTTTGACTCCACGCCTTCGTGAGCAAACGGCGGCCGCGCATGTGCTAAATGCGAAGGCAGGCGTCGGGCGCTGGCGAGACCTCGGAAAGCCCCGAAAAGCAGGTCGGGTATGGCTCACCGACGGAGGGGTTCCCGCAGACGCAGATTGCGGTTCCCGGGCAAATCGGGGCAAGAAGGCGACGCGCTGAGTCATCGCATCGCGTCCCAGCGTCGGGGCGATGATTTGGCGATCAACCGGGCGTCATAGATGGTCACACGCACAGAGCTCGTATCACGGCTGGAACGGGCTTTCCTGGACCACGGGTACGCGCAGCTGACGATGATCACCATCGCCGGGATCGTCGATGTCACGCGGCGGACGCTCTACAACTATTTCAGCAGCAAGGAAGAAGCGTTCCGCTTTCTGATCGAGCAGGCCAATGCGAATGCCGTCGAGGCCGGCATGGCGGCAGGACGCACGGCCCTCGCCGCAGGACACGACGCCGTCGAAATCCTGGCGACCATTCTCGACATCCGATACGGCAACGCGCGGCGGCGGCTGAGCCAGTCGCCGCACGCGATCGAGATCAACGACCAGGCCTTTCGGCGCTGCCGAGACATCATGGTCGGCTCAGCCGTTGCCTTCCAGGCGGAATTGGCGGCGTTCGTCGTGGAGCTGGAGCAGCAGGGTCTTCTGCGTCTCAAGAACGGCATCAGCCCCGAGGATCTGGCACAGCTGCTCGCCGACGGCGCACGCGGCACCAATCAGAGCCTGCCTCCGATCGCTCCGGACAGGCTGCATCTTCGCTACCGAGGAATGGTCCGGGCCTTGCTCCACGGCACGATAGAAGGCGAGCGCTGAGACCCTAGAGATTTGCCTGGCACCAATCGCGCCCTCTTCTCAATTTTCACGATATTGTGCAGAATGCCTGAGGGTGGCGGACAAGCGCGGCGTCATCCTGCGGGGGGCCAATGCAGTCTTTGGAGTGGAGGATCGATCGGCTGCTGGCCGATCCGCAGTTTGATCGCGCCATCCATCGCCTGGCCTCCGGCTTCGTGGATGTGCAGGCCGCCGCGCCGCGCCTCGCCTCGCAGTTTGCGACGCAGCAGCGCTGGCTGATGTCGCATGCGGCGCTGTCGCGTTATTTTCGCGGCCTCCGCGCCGGCCGGCCGGGCTTGTCTCGGGCCGAATTCCTCGAGGAAGCGCTAGGCCATCGGCTGGCGAGCCGCAACACGGCCACGGCCTTCTTCGCCGAAGCGCTGCATTACGGGCTGATCCGGCCAATCGGAGCCTCCGGCCGCGGCGCCGGCCTGGTCGAGCCCGCGCCATCGACATTGTGGGCCTTGACCGAGTGGTACGCGCTGCATCTGGCGGCGCTCGATGCGCTCGATGGCGGGGACAGGGTGGAACGCCTGCGAAAGGCGGACCTGATGCTGCTGGCGAAGATGGAATCCGGCGTTGCCGACGGCCTGCTCGGCTGCGAGCTTATTCGAGCCCCGGCGCCGATCTACGCGGTATTCGCCTCGGTGGATGATGGCGGCAGTCTGATGGACCGTCTCATCGTCGGGCTGGATTGGGACGCAGCGCCGGCTCAGGAACAGGCGCTGACCGACGTCACCTCGGTTTCCGCGCTCGCCCGCCGACTTAATCTGTCCCGCACGCACACGGGCAGGACGGTGGCGGCGGCGGCGGCCCTCGGAGGCCTTGGCTGGAGCGGCACGCCAGGGCGCTCGCCGATCTGGCTCTCGAGGCGTTTTCGCGCCGAGTACGCGCAGATCCAGGCGGCGAAGCTCGCGATCATCGGCGCAGCCTTCGACGCAGCGGCGAGAACGCCAGAGCCTGCCTCGCCGACGGCTGTCATCGGAACTCCGGAGATGGTTCACGGCCATTCCGATGGCCCGCCATGCTGAGGAAGTCAGAGGAGGCAGAGCCGTCGCCTGACAGCCAGGCGCAGCCCTCGATCGGGGCGCGTCTCGATGCGCTGCCGTTCTGCCGGCTCAGGCTGGCGATCTTCGCCGTCACCACGCTGGCACTATTTGCTGATATCGCCGAGGTCGCGCTCGGCAATGCGCTCGGCGCGGTCTTCCAGGCGCCGCCGCGCAGCATGACGCGAACCGAGCTTTCGCTGTTCCTCGCCGCGATCTTCGCAGGCGGAGCCGTTGGTGCCCCGGGCTTCGGCCTGCTCGGCGACCGGACAGGCCGCCGCTTCGCTCTCCAGGCGGCACTCCTCGTCGTCGCGATCGGCTCGATCGGCGCTGCCGCCAGCGATGATGCGACCGCTCTGATCGGCTTCCGCTTCCTGTCAGGGCTGGGCATCGGCGCCTGCCCACCGCTGATCGCGGCCTATCTCGCCGACGTCATGCCGCCGCGCTTGCGCGGGACCATGGTCTGCCTCTGCGCGGGCCTCGCCTTTCTCGGCGCCCCGGCCATCATCTTCCTGATGCGCGCGACCACGCCGAGTTTTCTCGGCCTCGAAGGCTGGCGCTGGGCGCTGAGCTCCGGAGCCATCCTCGCCGTCGTCGCCGCTGCGCTGCTGAGCCTTTTACCTGAATCGCCGCGTTGGCTGGCCGCCGCCGGTCGTCTCGGCGAGGCCGAGGCCGCTCTGCGCCGCTTCGGCGGGCGAAAGCACGACGCCGCTGTGATATCGGTTCCCCTGAGTACCTCCGCCTCGGCGGCCGACACGCGGGAAACGCTGACCGTCGGAAAGCGTCTGCTGTTGCTCTGCACGCTTTATGCGCTCGCCCCCTGGGCGACGATCGGCTTCCCGTTGATGAGCGGCGCCGTCATGGTCCAGAAGCAGTTCAGCATCAGCGATTCCGTGGTCGCGGCCGGGCTGATCATGTTCGGGCCGGTGATCGGCAACCTGCTCATGGCCCTCGTGATCGACCGGATCGGCCGCAGGGCGAGCCTGATCGCCAGCGCCGTCGCAATGATCCTGCTGGGGCTGGGCTTCGCGGCCGCGACCGAGTTCGTCACCCTGATCGGGATCGGCATCGCGTTCGCCCTGTGTTCCGCCATCTATGCGAGCGTGCTCGGCGTCTATGCGGCCGAGATCATCCCGACGGCCCTGCGCTCCTCGCGGACCTCACTGGCATGGGGCATCGGGCGGCTCGTTTCGGTTTTCGTGCCGCTGGTGTTCTTCGCGCTGATCCACCAGATCGGGCTTTGGGCGATGTTCGGGTTGATCGCGGTCGCCCTTGGTCTCAGCGCCGTGCTGATCGCCAGCGTGGGGGCACGGGGACGCTCGCAGCAGCCCGTCGCGTGAGCTTGCGGATGGACGCAGATCCCCTTCGGCCGGCGAGCGAGCCCACCCGTCGACATCGACCGAAGTCACTACCCTGGGTTGAGGTCGGCGCATCCGAGTGATCTGGGCATGTGACCATTTTTGAAACGCGTATTGCACATGAGAGAGCAATCTGAGAATTTTTGACCGTTCATCGGGGGCGGGATCGCCTCGGCGCATGTCTGCCTGATCTCCAATCCGCGGCCATTGATGGCCGCGGGCTGCGCCGAGAGACGCGAATTTCCTTGATGCACAGCCGTTCCGGCGCGCTGCCGGAATGGTGGGGGGCTGTGTCGAGGTGTGACGTGAAGGCGAAGCGACGAATGTCCGGCTGGGCGAGGCTCGGCCTGGTCATGACCATCTCAACCGGCTCGGCCTACGCTCAGCCTCTTCCTCCCAAGCCCGTCCGGCCGCCCGCACCCGCAGTGGCGACGGCCCAGCCTGTCGCCCAACCAGCCACGCCGGCGGTATCGCCGGAGCCGAGCAGCACCACGGCGAGCTTCGGCGACTGGACGCTGCGATGCCAGCGCATCGCCGACGCGGCCAAGCCGATGCGGGTCTGCGAAGTCGCGCAGATCCTGCAGGCGCAAGGCCAGCAGGCTCCGATCGCACAGATCGCGCTCGGGCGGCTCGGGAATGACGAGCCGGTGCGGATCACGGCGGTGATGCCGGTCAGCGTCTCCTTCCCCGGCAGCGTGCAGATCGTCATGGGCGAGAAGGACGCCAAGCCGGTCGACCTGCCCTGGCGGCGCTGCCTGCCGACTGCCTGCTACGCCGATGCCGCGCCGGGCGACGACGCCCTGAAGCAATGGCGCAAGGCGAGCGAGCAGGGCCGAATCCTGTTCAAGGATGCGGCCGGCCGCGAGCTTGCCCTGCCACTTTCCAGCCGTGGCCTCGATCAGGCGCTCGACGCGCTCGCGAAGGAGCGCCTCTGACATGTCGAAGCGTCGCTCGCTCCGTCCGGCCACGGCCATCGCGCCGCGCGCAGTCGGCCCCCGGCAGCGCGACGCATTCGCGCCGAGGCCGCGCTCGGTCCTAGCGGCCTGGCGGGACCGTTGCCTAGTCGGCCAGGCGATGGCGCTGGCGCTCTGGAACGTACCGGCCTTCGCCCAGAACATCATCACGCCGGACGGGCGCACCCAGACCAATGTCTCGGTCAGCGGCACCACCACGACGATCACCACGCAGACGGTCTCGGGCGGAGCCGGCTACAATTCGTTCTCCCGCTTCGAGCAGGGCGCGGGCACGACCGTCAACATGCACCTGCCGCAGAACACCGGCGCGCTGGTCAACATCGTCCGCGACGGGCCCGTCGTCATCAACGGCATCCTGAATTCGTATCGCAACGGCCAGATCGGCGGCCATGTCTACTTCTCGGATTCGGCCGGCTTCACCGTCGGCCCGAGCGGTGTGATCAATACCGGCCAGTTGACCGTCAACACGCCGACGCGGGCGTTCCTCGACCAGGTGATCGGGCCGAACGGCACCGTCAATGAAGCGATGGCGGCGCGCCTGCGGGCGAACGACGTGCCGATCTCGCCCGATGGCACGATCACCATCGACGGCCGGATCAATGCGCGCCGCGGCGTCAGCCTGAACGGCCACACCGTCAGCGTTGCCGGTCAGATCAACGCCAACACCGCCGCGGTCGATATCGGCGAGCGTCGCCGCCAGCACCGGGCAGCCTTCTCGCAGAGCGTCAACACCGCAGGTCTCCAGCAGGGCGGCGCCATGGTTGCGCGCCGGGGCGGCGGCATCGAGATCGTCGCGGCCGGAACGGCCTCGATTTCCGGAACGCTGAACGCCAAGGCCACGGCACGCCGCCCGGCCGGCTCCGTCGCCATCCGCTCCGGCAAGGGCACCTCCATCGCCGCGACTGCGCGCATCGACGCCACGGGCAGCGCACCCGGCGCCAACTCCGGAGCTTCGGCATCTGGCCAGCCGAGTGTCAACACGGCGGATGGTGGCACGGTCTCGATCCGCTCGGCGGGGCCGATCTCGATCGCGCGCGGCGCCGTGATCGATGTGAGCGGCGCGCATTCGGTCGCGGCCAAGGGCGGCTCGGCCGTGATCTTCGCCGACACCAACCTCGACGTGCAGTCGGGAGCGATCTTCCGCGGCACCGCCGGCGTCACCGGCGATGGCGGCTTCCTCGAGCTCAGCGCGAAGAACACCGTCACGCTCGGCGCTATCGATGTCGACCTGTCGGCACGCAACGGCAAGGCGGGCCTGCTCTATATCGACCCGACCGACATCGTGATCGGGACCGGCGGCAGCGCCAACATGATCACCAACGGCGCCAATGTGTCGCTGGAAGCCACGAACAGCATCACCATCCTCGGCGACGGGATCATCGACACGAGGCAGTTCAACCGGAACAATGGCGAGCTCTCGGCTCTCAACCCGACGACCGGCAGCTCCGGCAACATCACGCTCACCGCGCCGAACATCGAGGTCCGCGGCAAGCTGCTGGCCGGGGTCAGCGCCGGCAGCAGTTTTCTCGCTGGCGACGTGACGCTCGACGCGACGACTTCGCAAACGCTGATCGGCGGCCGCGCCAGCGCGAGCTCGACCATCGATATCTACGGCACGATCACGGGCCGCGACGTTCTGCTGAAGGCCGATGCCACGGCGGTCGCGTCCTATATCGATCCCTCGGCGGGTCCGCTGGTCGCGCTGGCGGCTCGGACCGTCGCCGGCGCCGCGCTCGGCCTGAACGGCGGCTATGTCGGCAGCACCATCACCAGCCGGGTCCAGATTGTCGACGGCGCGACGATCGAAGCGACGCGCGACGTCGGCATCACCGCCACGGGTCGGCAGGAAGCCTCGCTGCCAGCCATCACGATCACGGGTAGCAACGTCTTCGGCGGGGCCGTCTCGATCGGCGAGATTTCCGGCACCGTCACGGCCGACATCGCTTCGGGCGCCACGATCAATGTCGGGCGCAACCTGGCGGTCAGCGCCGAGAACGACGTCAAGCTCGGGGTCTCCGCCATCTCCGTCACCGTCGGCACGGCGCTCGCGGCGGCGACGGTCGCCTATGGCAATGTCGACGTCACCACCTCGGCCAAGATCCATTCGGGCGCGACGATCACCACCGGCGCCCTCACCAACGTCAGCGTCACCGCGCTCAACACCAACTCCTTCTCGACCTCGGCCAACTCCATCGCCGCGTCAGGCGGCGTGGCCGGCGCTTCGATCGCCTATTCCGACTACAAGGCGCAAGCCGAAGCCCTGCTCGGCGCCTCGCTCGGCACGAGCGCGAGCAAGGTGAAGAGCGTCACCGTGTCGGCCGTCTCCGACACCACCAAGAACGCCACCAGCGCCTCGACGACTGTCGGCGACAACCTGATCTTCAACGCCGGTCCGAGCGGCACGACGGTCTCGACCCTGCTCAGCCAGCTCTTCGGCAAGCTCTCGAGCGGCTCGTCGAGCGTTCCCGTCAAGGCCGGAAGCGCCATCGCCATCGCCGACAGCAGCCTCGGCGCCAGGGCCGCGATCGCTGCCGATCCGGGCTCGACGGCGCCGATAACGCTCCATTCCGACGGCAACGTCGTGGTGGCGAGCCGCCAGTCCGATTTCGGGGTGCGCCTGATCGCCGACAGCTCGATCAACTCGAACTCGAAGGATCCGACGAGCGCGCAGCCCGAGGCGCAGGTCTCGCTCTCCTTCGGCATCGGCGTCGGCAACTACGCGCACGACTCCACGGCCTTCATCGGCTCCGGCGTGACGGTCAACGCCTTCCGGGTCGGCGTCGGCGCGACCAACGAGATGCCGATCTCGAACACCTGGACCAACTGGGCGGGCCCCCTCGAGGTCGTCTCGCACCTCAACGGCAATCTCGGCGTCGTCAACAACATCATGACGAGCTACGCCAACGCGAGCTCGCAATCCCAGCAGCTCGGCCTCGCCGGCTCGGTCAGCTATTTCCGCGTCGACAACGAGACCTCTGCCTATGTCGCGAGCGGGGCGACCCTGAACACGACGGCGTCGGCCACGCCCTGGACGAAGACGCTGGCCGACGGCCATGTCCAGAACTGGGGCAACGCCGTCAGCGTCGTCGCCGAGACCAAGGTGCACAGCATCGATGGCGGCGGCAATTTCGGCCTGACCGGCGGCCTCAATGGCGGCGCCGGCTCCGCGGCAGGCGGGGCCCTCCTCAACATCGGCCGCACCAGCAGGACGGTCGCCGCCATCGCCGACGGCGTGACCATCACCGCGTCGGGGCTGGACGTGAAGGCCACGACGACGGACGAGATGTACGTGATCGTCACCTCCTCGGGCAGGGCGCAGGGCGCCGCGCTGAGCGGCATGGTGGGGCTGGCGAATCTGAACAACCAGACCCTGGCCTCGATCAGCAACCGCGCCTTCGTCACCGCCGATGTCGTGGCCGTCAAGGCGGAGCAGTCCGTCTCGGTGCTGTCGGTCAGCGGCGGGATCGTCGGGGCCAGCACCGGTGGCAGCAGCGCCGGCGTATCCGTCGGCCGGATCGACGCCACCACGGTGACGCGCGGCTATATCGGCGACAATTCCGGCGACCTGTCCGATGATCGCCTACGCGGCGCCGGGACCACGCCCGGCCGTATCGTGACGGATTCGCTGAGCGTCCAGGCGGCGACCACCGGGTGGCTGTCGGCGGCCTCGGTCGCGGCGGCGATCGTCGACGGCACGATGGACTTCGTCACCGACGACCCGTTCTTCACGGTCGTCTCGGCCGCCAGCGCGTCGCAGGGCGGGGGAAAGCCGTCCTTCGCCCTGGCCGGCAGCGCCGCTGTCGCCTCGACCCAGCTCGGGACCTCGGCCTGGATCGACGGCGCCAGGATCGAGGCCAAGACGAATTCGGTTTCCACCGCCGTCGCTGCAGTGAACTCGACCATCCTCGAACTGGGCTCGGGCTCCGCCGCGATCAATCTCACGGGCAGCGGGCAGGGCACGAGCGCGGCCCTGGCCGGCGCGATCGCCTTCGCCAAGCTCGACAACAGCACCGACGCCCGGATCAGCCACTCATCCCTCACGGATATCGGCAACACCAGCGTGCAGGCGCTGGCCGGCGGGCGCGCCACGGTCGTCGGGCTCGGCCTGGCCGGCTCGGCGGGCGGGAACGCCGCCGCGGCCATGTCGGTGGCGCTTGGGCTGGTGACGAACCGCGTCGCAGCCTCGATCACCGATTCCGCGCTGATCGCACCGACGAACCCCTGGGTGTCGAATCTCGTCACGGTGGACGCCTATCAGACGACCGATATCGGCATCGGCGGCGGCGCTGCCTATGCCGGCGCCAAGAACGGCGC
This sequence comes from Allobosea rubneri, assembly GCF_032464875.1. Lineage (NCBI taxonomy): Bacteria > Pseudomonadati > Pseudomonadota > Alphaproteobacteria > Hyphomicrobiales > Alloboseaceae > Allobosea > Allobosea rubneri. The sequence goes on along the minus strand of NZ_JAWDID010000086.1, from coordinate 3,707 downwards.
CGGCATCGCGCTAACCTATGCCGAGATCCGCGATCCCGATGGCGAGGACGCGGTCAGCGCCAAGGTGACGCGCTCCACGCTCACCGGCGCCGACCGGCTCCAGGTCAGGGCGACCAATGCCAGCCGCATCATCTCCTCGGCCATCACGGCCGGCCTCGGCGGCAACGGCCTCGCCGGCTCCTTCGTCATCAACCGGGTCACGCCGACGACGAACGCGGCGATCTCGGGCCTTAGCGGGACGCTCGCGACGATCTCGGTCTCGGGCGACGTCGTGGTGCTCGCCGATGGCAGCCGGATCGGCGTCTATGACGATATCATCCGTGGCCGCCAGACCGTCTCCGCAGCCAACCGGTCCGAGGTCGACTTCTCCGGCGCGGCAGCCAATGAAGGCACGGCCATTGCCGAAGGCGCGGCCGTCCTGGCCATCGTCGGCGCCCTGCAGGGCGGGGACAACAATGTCGGCGTCTCGGTGCTCAGCAACACGATCGCTCAGTCGCATATCGCGGCGATCGACTTCGCCACGGTCACGGCCGACGGCGACGTCAGCGTCGTCGCCCGGGACGGGGCGACACTGACCGGCATCGCGGTCGGCCTTGGCATCGCGACCGGCCAGTTCGCCGGCGTCGCCTCCGTCGCGCACCAGACGATCGACAACGTCATCAGAGCGCGCATCAGCGGCGGCAGCATCACGAGCCGCGACGTCGCCGTGCAGGCTCAGGCGGCCTCGGAGATCGAGGGCAGGGCCGGCACGCTCGCCGGCAGCACGGGTGTGGCCGCCGTCGGCCTCGCGATCGTCGACAGCAGCATCGCCAACGACGTCGCCGCGGGAATCGGCGGCACGCAGATTCGTGCCTCGGGCGATGTCGTGCTCGCGGCCGGGTCGACCGCAACGATCGACACGGTCGCCATCGGCATTGCCATGGCGCGCAATGTCGGGCTCGCCGGCTCGGTCGCCAACAACAACGTCGCCACCGATATCGGCGCGACGATCACGGGCGCCGATATCATCGCCGGCAACAATCTCGGCGTGCTCGCGGCCAATACCGACCGGATCACGGTCTCGGCCGGCGCACTCGGCGTGACAGCAGCGTCCCCCGGGCTAGCCGGCGGCGTCTCCGTCGTCGACAACACGGTCGGTGGCGACACGATCGCCAGGATCGAAGGCAGCACCGTCGATGCGCAGGCCGGCGGAACCGGTTCCCTGAGCTATAGGGCTGGCCAACTTCTCACCGCTTTCGACCTCAGCACCGCCAACAGTCCGAGCGCGGCACAGCCCTCGCTCGCGATGACCGCGCGCAGCATCCATGGTCTCGGGGTCGTCGCGACGTCGCAGCAATCCGTGCTGGCGAATGCGGTCACCGGCGGCATCGCCGCTTTCCCGATCACCGGCGCGGTCGCGATCGTGCCGATCCGCAACGTGCTCGGCGGCAGCACCAGCGCGACGATCGATGCGAGCCAGGTCGATACCCGGCTGACCGGAACGGGCAGCACCGCGATCGCCGTCGAGGCGGCGAGCCATTCCTATGCCGCGACCTTCATCAACGTCGGCGCGGTCGGCGGCGTCGCCGCCGCGGGAGCCAACACCAGCAACATCATGAAGCGCAGCACCAGGGCTGCGCTGACCAACTCGACCACCGGCACGACGACGCCCGGCTATAGCGGCAGCGGCGTCAGCACGCTCGATGTCGCTGCGAACGCCTCTCAATCGGCGGCGAGCAATGTGACCGGTTTCGCTCTCGGCTTCGGCGGCGCCGCTGCGTTGGGCGTCGTCAACACCTTCGCGGCCTCGACGAACGCCGCGCTCGACCAGGGTCTGGTCACAGCGGGGCGGGTCGGTGTCACCGCCGACAGCCGCAACGGCTTCCACGCCCAGACGGTTGCAGTCGCTGCCGGCGGCGTCGCTGCCGGCAGCGCTTTCATCGTCGGCACCAGCAAGAATGCAACGCTGGCGACGATCGGCGGCGGCTCCGGCCAGACCGTGCTCAACCTCAATGGCGGCCTAGCTGTCGCGGCCACGAGCCGAAACACCTTCACCACGCTCGCGACCGGTGGTGCGGCAGGTGGCTTTGCCGGAGTCGCCGGCATGGTCAGCTTCGTCGATGTCGACAACGAGACGCGGGCGGGGCTCTATGGCGCGCGGGTCACGACCCGGCCGGATGCGATGCAGACCGTCGGCAGCGTCACCAGTGCGGCCGGTATCAGCGTCACCGCTTTCGAGACGACGAACATCACGCCGAAGACCGCCGCGGGAGCGAATGGCAGCTTCGGCGCCGGCGCAGCCGCCAACATTGCGAGCCTCGACAGCAGCGTCCAGGCCGACATCCAGGGCTCGACCCTGGTTGCGCCGGGCACGGTGTCGGCCTCCGCCACCTCCGAACGCACGGTCAGCGCCGAGACGATCACCTATGGCATCGGCGGCTCGGCCGGTATCGGCGCTTCGGTCGCGCTGATCTCGGTCGGCACCGGGACACCGTCCGCGGCGCAAGGCGAGCTCACTTCGGGCGGGGGCGGCACGCTCTCCCGCATCGGCCAGCTCACCGCCGGCAACAACGATCTTGTCCTGAGCGCTGCCGGGCTCGTCAGCTATCGCAGTTATCGAGGCGCCACTGGCGCAGCCATGAGCGAGAGCGCCCTGCGCGACGCCGCTCAGACCGACTACAATGAGCTGCTGGCCAATGGCACGGTTTCCGGCGGCACGCTGACCTTGAGCAATGCCGGGGTCGTCGCGCTGCGCAGCGCCGCGGCGAGCGCGCTTGGCGTCGCCAACCCGTCGGATGCCGAGGTGCGCGACTGGGCCGCCGCCCGCTATGCCGCTTTCCAGACCGGAGCGGTCGGCTATCTGCTCAGCGATGCCGGCGTCAGCGCCTATCGGACACGCGTCACCGCGACGACGCCGGATGCGAGCGACGACCAGATCCGCAGCGCCGCCAACGACGCCTATGCCCGCCTGCTCGCCAACGGCACCGTCAGCAGCGGCGTCCTGACGCTGTCCACGGCCGGCATCGACGCCTATCAAGCCGAAGCAAATGCCGACCTCGGCCGCACGGCCACCGATGCCGAGGTGCGCAACTACGCGGCCCAGCAATACGGCTTCTTCACGGCCAATCGCAGCCGCATCGCTGCGCCGACCGCGCAGAGCGCCGCCGCACTGCTCGAAAGCACCGGCTCGGCTACCAGCGCCAGCGTGAGCGGCGGCAGCATCACCAGCGGCGCCGTCGCCGTCTCGGCCCTGTCGAAGACCACGACCAGCAACATCGCCAGCGGCGTCGGCGCCGGCGGCGCAGCGGGCGTCGGTGCGGCGACCGCCTATACCGATGTCGGCGACAAGGTCTCGGCGCGTCTCGACCAGATCAGCGTGACCACCGGCTCCATCGCCGTGACGGCCAGCTCGACTGACGGGACCGGCTCGGCCGCCCGGATCGAGGCGCGTGCCGGAGCCGGCGGGCTTGCCGCGGCGGCCGGCGCCGCCGTCGCGAAGGGGACGCTCAAAAACGAGGTCAAGGCGACGCTCGGCGGAACGCTGACGGTGACGGGGGCGACCAGCGTCAATGCCAGCAACAGCCAGACCGGCCGCTCGGACGCCTTCGGCGCCACGGTTGCCGGCGGCCTCGCGCTCGGCATCTCGCTCGCGTCGAGCGAGGCCAAGAGCGAGGCGCCGGCGGCGCAGCGGGCGTCGGTGCGGCCGGTCTGGCTGTTGCTGGCATTGA
>NZ_JAWDID010000085.1:0-16243 GCF_032464875.1 Allobosea rubneri | reverse complement strand
CTCAGAAAGCTCGCCAAGCTCCTGCCGAATGGACCTCAGATCAGGCCAGCATGAGAGGGCGAGCCTCAGTCGGCCAAATCCGCCACACCGCGGCGACGCTCAGCTGGCCGACTTTTTCAACGGTATCGACGCAAGTCGGAGAAGGCGCCCAGGACCGCTGATCTTCTCCAGAGAGTATCGGGTGCAAAGCGAGCTGCTCGGTCCCGAGTTGTTTTGCGATGCGTTTCCAGCGCTCCAAATCGATCGGTTGGCATTCGAGCAATGACTGTCGGCGCCGGTGCGATAGCCCCACCGCTTCGCGATGTTGGCAAATGCGCGCATGCCGGCGCCGCTCAAACGGTTTCGTTGTTCACGGGAGTTTCTTCCAATGTGAGCCTCTTCGGGGGGCATCCTGATGCGGCCTGACGATCCAGAATTTTCGCGCGACAACGAGTGCCGCTGGCTTCGAGACAGCGCTAACGGAGCGCGATTCGTAACTTAGATACTATAATACCTAGAAATGACAAGAGGGACCGCGCTTCGTTCAGCTCATGGACGTTCGGCAGACCCTCGGAAAAAACATGCGGAGAATCCGCGTAGCAGCAGGGCTATCTCAGGATGAAATTGCAGTTCGTATGGGCGTCGAACAGACGTACGTTAGCGGGCTAGAGCGCGGCGTTCGTAATCCGACGCTGACTACGCTGGAGCGTGCGGCGATGGCGCTGAATGTAAAAATCACGGAGCTCCTCGAGCGTCCGAGTTCGTAGGTGCCGTAACGCGGCCTCCGCCAGGGCCTTGCGTCCTGCGTTTTGTCCGGCGCAGCTGGAAAATCCCATTCGACGAGGAAAAACGGTCTGCTGTGCTGACATGGGGTCAGAATTTCTACAACGCGTCAGGCTGCCGAGCCGGGCTTTGATAAGTCCGAAGGAGCGGCAGAGACGATAGTCGCACAGGCTCCCAGAGTGGCTCCGTCCCGGCCGTCGCTGGCCAGTCCCCAGTTTGCTTGCTGGCGCACTTGCCGTGACACCCTCCCCTCCCTTCGCCCTGTTGTGCAAGCTCGGCATGAATTCCTTCGCACGATTCGGGGGCTAGACTTCGGGAATCGGTGTTGTTCGGAGGAAATCTCGTCCGTCACTGGCGATCTGGGAGTTCCGAGCTAGGAGGCCACAAGTCTGTCCGTCGGGAGACAAAATGGCTTAACTAGCTGAAATAATGGGCTATTTCGTATGGGGTGTCGTTGGCAAACGCCTCCCGTTAAGGTTTGGTTTACCACTAATTCCTTGCGCGGGAATGGCCCGTTGGTATCGTCACGGAGAAACGGGCGAACTGCCCAAAAATCCGTGATGAAAGAATCAAAACGTGAGCGCCCCCGCAGAACATTCGCGTAGCTTGATCGCTAGCGTCGACGAGACGATCGGCGCACAGGCCGAGCTGCTCAGTTCGCAGCTTCAGGCGATGAGTGAGGCACTTTTTCCGCCTACATCTAGAAAGGTGCTGCGCCGCTTCACGTCGGGCGAGGCGGCGCGTCTCATAGGCATTTCGGATTCAACGCTTCGGAAAATGACATTAGCCGGCGAAGGACCGATGCCTGACATCAACAGCAGCGGACGTCGCCTGTATACACTCGGCCAGATCAACGAAGTTCGCCACGTCCTGGCCAAGTCCGCTCGCGGGCGAGAAAGCGTGGAGTTCCTCCCCCACCGGCGTCCTGGCGAACACCTCCAGGTAATTGCCGTTACAAACTTCAAAGGTGGTTCCGGTAAGACCACCACCTCGGCGCACTTAGCTCAGCACCTGGCACTACAGGGCTATCGGGTTCTGGCCGTGGACCTCGATCCTCAGGCGAGTCTCTCCGCCCTCCTCGGCTTTCTGCCCGAGACGGATGTCCTAGCCAACCAGACATTATACGCGGCGATCCGCTACGACGACGAACAGCGCCCGCTCACCGAAGTGATCCGGCCAACTTATTTCGATGGCCTTGACCTTGTGCCCGGAAACCTCGAGCTGATGGAGTTCGAGCACGCGACACCCAAGGCGCTTGTCGCGAACGATCGTGCGAGAGATGGGCTGTTCTTTACGCGCGTCGCGCGGGCATTCGATGAAGTTGCGAACCGATATGACGTAATCGTCATCGACTGTCCGCCGCAACTCGGCTTCCTGACACTCAGCGGGCTTTGCGCTGCGACGGCGATGATTGTGACGATCCATCCCCAGATGCTCGATGTCGCCTCTATGAGCCAGTTCTTGCTGATGACGCGCGACTTGCTCGCCGTCGTTCGAGAGGCTGGCGGAGAGCTGAAGTATGACTTCCTTCGCTATCTGCTAACGCGTTACGAACCACAGGATGGACCGCAGACCAAAGTCGCGGCGCTGCTGCGCAATCTCTTCGACGATTTTGTTCTGACTAACGCGATGGTGAAATCGGCTGCTGTCTCGGACGCGGGCCTTACCAAGCAGACGCTCTATGAGATCGGCAGAGAGAACTTGACGCGCACGACGTATGATCGGGCGATGGAATCGTTGAGCGCCGTCAACGACGAGATCGAGGGGCTCATCAAGGCTGCGTGGGGGAGGCGTTCGTGACACGTCCGCGTCCCGCTGTCTTGGCGCGATCAGAAGCACGGGCTGCTGTCCCCTGCCCCGGGCGCGTCAGTTCGTCGACACCGGCGTGCTTCACCGCTGCCGTTGGGAGCTCCCAACGCGAAACTGCTCGGTGCTTGGGGATCCGCGACGTGCCAGCAAACTTCGCGGTTGGAGCGGCCGCGGGCGAGTGGAGTTTTTCCCGCACCGCCGTCGCGATGTGGATGTTGGGAGTTCCCAACAACAAGGGATCGTTGGCTAGCGAGGATCCGACGCTTGGCCCCGAGTCATTTGGCATCGATGTTGGGAGCTCCCAAAAGACCTCAAACTCATTCGCCATAATCAAGGGAGAATGGAAATGAGCCGCAGGGACACGGTAAACTCGCTCTTCTTCAAGAAGCCGGAGGCCGCTGCGCCCTCGCCAGCGAAGTCCCCTGAGCGCGTGAGGACCGGTGCTGTTGCCGCGATGGGCGCTTCGCTGCAGGAAATGTCCGAGAACGCCAAGGTCGTGGACAAGCTCCGCCAGCAACTGTCCGCCGGCGAAACTGTGGTTGGGCTCAACCCCAGCCAAGTCGACGGCTCGACGGTTTCAGACAGGATTGCTGTCGAGGTCGATCCAGGTTTCGAGCAACTTGCGGCCAGCATCGCCGACAACGGCCAGCAGGTGCCTATTCTAGTGCGCCCTCATCCGCGTGAAGCTGGACGCTTCCAAATTGCCTATGGGCGGCGGCGGCTGCGTGCGGCCGCCAAACTCGGTCGCGAAGTCAAGGCAATCGTCCGCGAGTTAAGTGACGCTGAGTTGATTGTGGCCCAGGGTCGAGAAAATCTCGACCGTGAGGATCTCTCGTTCATTGAAAAGGCGTTGTTTGCGAAGCGTCTCGAAGATGCAGGATATGACCGTCACACCATCATTGCAGCACTCTCGACCGACAAGGCTGATCTCAGTCGCTACATCACGATAGCGCGTCGGATCCCTGAGCCGATTATTCACCGTATCGGCCCGGCTCCCAAATCGGGACGCGCGCGCTGGCTCGGATTGGCGGAAAAGCTTGAAGACACCAGAATGCGCTCGGCCGTCGATGCGTTGCTGAAAGAGGCGCGACTGAGTTCGCTCGATAGCGACGAGCGCTTTCGAGCGGTTTGGCAGGTCATCGACACGGGTGGAAACCGGCCGGCATCAAGCAGTGAACGGGTAGACCTGCGCATCCCGGGAGGGCGCCGTCTCGGGCAGGCAACCTTTGGAGAAAGGGAAGTTCGCTTGGCAGTCGATGCCAAGGCCGCGGCAGCCTTTTCCGATTTCATGAGGTTGGAGTTGCCGGAGTTGATGCGGCGGTTTGCCGAACACTCGGGCGGCTAGTTGATCGCGGGGCAAATCAGAGGAGGGAGAATGGGAAGCAGCCATCGGTTCTGAGGGATTGCCTCAGGCATCACAGGCTTTGACAATCAGCAAAAGAAAAAGGCCCCCGAAACGGTGTTCCGGAAGCCCTTCTCTCGTGTGACAACTAGAGAATCGCACTTCCTCGAATCGCCGTCAAGAGTCTCTTATGAGACAGAACGTCACTTCGGCGAGCGGATTTCTTTTGCCTAACGACAGGTGAAAGAACGTGGTTACCCACATCTCGACGACGCCCTTTGGGCGGCGGATGCTGACGCTTGCCCATGTGGCAAGCCAAGTGGACGCGAAAAAACGGCCGCCGGGAAAGGCGGTCCACAAATGGAATATCTTCCGAGCCATCTGCACGGCCAAGAACCGGCTGGGCGTCACGGAGCGGGCCTTGGCCGTCCTCGACGCGCTGCTGACGTTTCATCCGGAAACGGTGCTGACAGGCGAGGGGCTGGTGGTGTTTCCGTCCAACCAGCAACTCTGCCTGCGTGCTCATGGCATGCCGCCGGCGACATTGCGCCGCCATCTCGCGGTCCTGGTTGATAGCGGCTTGATCATCCGGCGCGATAGCCCGAACGGGAAGCGCTATGCCCGCAAGGGCAGGGGCGGAGAGATCGAGCTCGCTTTCGGCTTTGACCTGGCCCCGTTGGTCGTGCGCGCCGAAGAATTCGAAGCGCTGGCGGAAGAGGTCCTCGCCGAAGACCGGGCGCGGAAGCTCGTTCGAGAACGGATCACGATCTGCCGTCGGGACATCTGCAAGATGATCGCGGCGGGGATCGAGGAGGGCGTACCAACGCAGTCCAACGGCCAGGGCCCCGACTGGATGACGCTGCATGAGCTCTACAGGAGCATTGCCGGTCGGATTCCGCGCACTGCACCGCGTGCGGCTCTCGAGGGGATTGCGACGGAGCTATCGTTGCTTGCCGATGAAATCCTCAACCTGTTGGAAGACCATCTAAAAACTCAGAATCCGAGCGGCAATGAGTCTCATTCTGAGCGCCACATACAGAATTCAAATCCAGACTCCCTTACTGATCTTGAACCTCGCTCTCGAGAGAGCAGGGGGGCGATTGTCGCGTTCGAACCGGAACCGGAGCGGATGCCAGAAAGGACGTACCCTTTGGGGATGGTTCTGGACGCTTGCCCTGACATCATCGACTACAGTCGGGGCGGCATCAGTAACTGGCGCGACTTCCAGGCTGCGGTGGCGGTTGTGCGCCCCATGCTGGGGATCAGTCCCAGCGCCTGGTTCGATGCGCAAAGCGTCATGGGCGAAAGCGAGGCGACGGTTGTCGTGGCCGCTATTCTGCAGCGCGGAGAAGCGATCAGCAGTGCAGGAGGGTATCTGCGCGGCCTGACACGAAAGGCCGAGGCCGGTGAATTCTCGCTCGGGCCGATGCTGATGGCGCTGATCGGCAGTCGCAAGCGCGAGAAGCAGCGTGCCTAGCCGGAGCAGCGAACTGCTCTTTCATCAAGCGCGTGAATCGTTGGCGCGGGATCGATTCAGCCTTTGCGTTGGACTGAGCCCTGGGCAGAGGGTGACATGCGTGCATGGACAGCACCCTCAATTCGAATCCGCCCCGCCTGCAAATGCTCGTGCTGGATCGGACCGATCGGCCGCAAAACATGGCGCGGTTCTACGTTCTATCTGTCGAACCGACGCTCTTTGGAGATGCTGCGCTCGTTCGGGAATGGGGACGCTGGGGCCATCCCGGCCGGCGGCGGCTGGATTTGTTTCCGGATTTCGACAAGGCCGCCGAGGCGCTTGAAGATTGGCTGCTGAGAAAGGCGAGGCGCGGCTATCGCATCGTTGGCAGGGGGGACGGAGAGGAAGAGCTCGTGGGGGCGGAGTGAGCGCCCCGTCGTTGCCGACCGACAACAGGCGCGTGATCGCCGCACGCGGGATCGCAGATTACCGTTGTGCCTGACTTCGCGTTGCGGGAAGCTGCTTTTCCTAGGGAGGCGGTTGTTATGCGTAAATCTAATAGCTCTGACGCCTCAATGGCTCGCATCGACGGGGTACTGCTTCGGACCGCAATTGTCGTGGTGATCGCTGCGGCTACCGTTTTGCCGCTGCTTCGCTGAGCTTTCCGCGTTACGAGGCCGGAAGAGTCATTCGGGCCTCGTGCGATGGCTTCTTGGCAGCGGTCTGTGATCGCATTCGACCTGATTGCGACAGGTCCGAGCCAGGGTCGGCGATATGCGTGGACCTGTCGGGGGAGAAACTCGACCCAAACTGGGCTCAGATTGAAACGAGCTCACAAGTGTCATATATACTGTCCTGATAATATGCGCTTTGATGTGACAGGTGGCACTTATGGCTCATGCCTTGAAGGCTCCGCTGCCGACCGAATCCTTGGTCCTGACCTATATGGATCGCGCCGGCAGGATCGCGATCGATCAGCTCGCGGACGGATTCGGCATGTCCAAAACCCAGCTTGCTGAAACGGCGGGCCTTGCTCGTGAGACGCTTTATCGAGCCGAGCGCAGCGGTGCGCGAAAGGCCCAGGGGCGGCTCCGCGAAATGCTGGAGATCATCAGCCGCGTCTCGGACTGGGCTGGCGGCAAGGAGCAGGCCATGGCCTGGTATCGGGCCCAGCCCCTGCCCGCGTTCGGCGGGCGGACGGCCGAGGCCCTCGTCAAGGAGGGTAAGGCTGCGGCCGTTCGGGACTATCTCGATCACATGGCTGTCGGCGGATTTGCGTGAGGTTTGTCGGGACCTGCTACCGAGCGCACGATCCGCGCTGGGCCTTCAAGCCGATGTCCGGGGGTGGCGCGGCAATCAGGGGCGCGCGTTTCAATCCGAAGGGCATTCCTGCGCTTTATCTCAGCTTGAGCATCATGACGGCGATCAAGGAGGCCAATCAAGGCTTTGCACACCGGATCGATCCCTGCGTGCTGTGCTCTTATGAGATCGACTGCGAGGATGTCGCGGACCTGACAAAGGAGCAGGGCAGGCGAGAACATGCGATCAAATGTGATGAGATAGCTTGTGCCTGGGCCACAGCGCTTGCCGATTGCCATCGCCCGGCCTCGTGGTCCATCTATGATCGGCTGAGAGCCCAGGGTGCCGCTGGTATATGCGTGCCGAGCTTCGCGCCCGGTGCTGAAGTGGATGATCTCAACCTGGTGCTGTGGAAGTGGGGCCCGGACCTGCTGCACAAGGTGACCGTCTTTGATCCGAGCGGCAGGCTCCCGAAGGATCAGTTGTCCTGGCGCTGATTCCGATCGGGCAGAAGGGGAGGGGACATTGGCGCCTAGACCGGCTGCGCTGAGTCCGACGCTCGACATTTGCGCGCCGGCCTGTTTGGGGTATGCCGAGCATCCGGACACCAAAGGCGAGACCTTCAATGACCAAGAACGAGCTTATTGCGGCGGTTGCCGAAGCTACCGGCAAGAGCAAGGCGGATGTCGGCGCTCTCCTCACCGCGGTGGCTGAGGTCGCAACACAGTCCTTGAAGGACGGTGGCGACGTCGTCATCGGCGGCATCGGCAAATTCTCAGCCGCAAAGCGCGAGGCGCGCCAGGCCCGCAATCCCTCGACCGGCGCCGTGATCGACGTTCCTGCGAAGACTGTCGTGAAGTTCAAGGTTGCCAAGGAACTGGCCGACACCATCGCTTAAGGGTTCGGCGCGCCAATACAGCCCAACCGCAATGGCCGTTTAAAGCCCTGCCGCTTTGGTGAGATTGACCCGGAAGCGATCGCGGCGGCGTTGGTAGCGGCGCGTCATTTCGGCACTAGCGTGACCAAGCTGTTTTTGGACGTAGCGCTCTTCGACCTCGGCCGAAGATGCAAGGCCGGCGCGCAGCGAGTGCCCGGCAAATTTGTCGGCCCGTTCGCGTTCAGACAGATCGCCGCGCACGCCGGCGGCAAGAGCGGTCTTCTTGACCAGCCGCGCCACTTGTTGGTCGTCAAGCCGATCGGGCCCGACATCTTTGCCCTGACCCGTCACTCGACGAAAGAGCGGGCCATGGGCGATCCGGGCCAGTTTAAGCCAGGTCTGGAGTGCCACGACAGGGCAGGTCGCATCGGCAGAGCCCCGGCCAATCTCGACCTCCCGCCAGCTGGTCTTGCCGCGCAGGGTAACGATCATGCCCTTGTCGAGGATCTCGACCCAACCGCGGGCGTCCTCGGATTGATCCTTGCCGATATCAAGCGCCACGATCTCAGATCGACGCAGGCCTCCCGCGAACCCGATCAGCAGCATGGCGCGATCCCGTAGACCCCGTAGGCTGCCACGATCGAGCGTCTCGAGCATCGCAATGATGTCTTCAGGCAGAACGGCTTCCTTCTGCACCGGTGGCCGTCCGTGCGTGTTGCGGATGCCCGCCATCACCGTGGCAATATGCCGGTCCTTGCGGTCGAGTTTCTGGCCGCGCTGCGCATAGTTCCAGGCGAGCGCGGAGAGCCTGCGTTCAATTGTGCTGACGGATAACGGCTTGCGATCGGCTCTCGCCGCGCCGGAGGCCTGCGCCGTGATGTAGAGGCCAACAATTTCAGGATCAGGCGGCACTGCAGGGAGGTTTTGGCGCCGGCACCAATTGTTGAAGTGAGCCCAGTCGCTGGCATAGGCCCGGCGCGTATTGGCCGAGCTGGCGGCCTCGACATAGTCCCGGGCGCGATCGGCGAGGCTTTCGAGATGGGTGGACAGGATGGATGCGCGGTGTGCAGCCTCTGTCACGGCCGGTAGGGCAGGGGACGTCTGGACGTCCTCGCCGACAGGTGGGGTCGACTGCGACACCATCGCCTAGGCCGCCTGAATGTCGGTCTGGGAAAAGTCATTGCCCTTGAACAGCAGCGGCTCGCCCGTCAACGCGGCGAGTGCATAGGAAAAGCAGTCGCCGAAGTTGAGGCTGGCGGGGTGGCGACCTTTGCCATAACGGCGCCAGGCCCGACGCGCCTGGTCAGCGTGCTCGGCAGTCACAGCGACGATCTCGACCTCGGCCTTATGCAGCCAGAGATCGAGCTCTGCTCCGCCGGCCTCGCCAAAGCGCCCCTCAATGACCATCGCAGCTTCAACGAGAGTCGGCGCCGAAATGAGCCGGACGGGATCGTCGGCGATGCGTTCGCGATACCTCGGAGCATCGGACTCATTGAAGAAGATCGCGACGATCGCGGACGTATCGATCACCATCAGTTTGGAACGCCGTTTTCGTCGTAGCCGATCATCTCATCGGGGCTGCGGGGATCGAGCACCGGCAACGCATCCAAACGTCGCTGCATCGCCTCCATGTCCTCGAGCAGCGCTGCCTTGCGGCCTTGCGACGCCATTCGCTTCAGGCGCTCCTCGATCGCCCGGCGGGTCGCGACGGTGATGGTCTCGCCCGTGCGCTCGGCGAGGGCGCGCGCCAGCTTCTCGGTCTTCGGGTCTTTGATGCTCAGCGCCATTTTTGGAATCCAGGTTCCTATTCGTCTATATTCTACCTGAACTATCCGTCGGGGGCAAATTCGACGACGCCTGCGGCCTCCGAATTCTCGGCTGATTTGGCGGCGCGGGGCTCGACCCAAGGCCGTCGGCAGCCTGCCCGAGCGCCAAATCGCGCGTCTCTATTATAATGAGATAAATGACCGATAATGCAAGATTATCGGTCTTTTCGTTTGCCAGACAGTCGGTGCGCTTACAGGCAAGAAAGATTACTTAAAGCGCACAAATGCGTTATGCTTCGGACGATGCCAAAACCCGATTCCAGCGCTGTCCGCCCAGCCGCGCCGCCGCTGGTGCCGGGCTGGGCCATCCCGCGCGGCCAAGTCGCGAGCGATGCCGAGGCGGCGTTCCTGGCCGGGGCAGCCTTGACTTCGCTCGATAATCTCGTGCGCGCCGAGCCGCTCTGGGCCGGCGCCTGGCGCCAGCGGCTCGCCCTGAAATGTGCGGTTGCGGCGGTCGAGCTGGCCGGCCGCACCGAAGACGAGGCGGAACTGCGCGACGCTTGGCATTTGCGGGCTGCTCATAGTGATCCTGGGCCGGCAGGCAATCTGCTGGTCGCCTGGAGACGACTGGCCGGCCGCGCGCCCAGGCTCAGCCCGGAGGAGCTGCGCGCGGTCGCCGGCCTGCTTGGCCTGCGCTGGAGCGAGGAGTTCGCAGCGCTACCCGAACGCCTCGACGAGCTCGCCCGCTCCGCTCACCCGGCTCCGCTCGTCGCGGCGGCCATCATCGCCGAGGTTCAGCAGATCCGCCCGGAGGCTAGCCTCCTCGGCTGGTGGCTGGCGGACCGGGTGCTCGCTGCGCGCTTACGCTGGTCACTGCCGGTGCCGCTCTTGATGGCACAGGTTCCAGGCCCGGCCTTTCGGGCTGCGAATGGCCGCGGGCGGGTGAGGGCAGGGGATCAGGGATTTGAGCGCGCGGTTTGCGTTGCGCTTGCCCTGGCGGCCGCAGAAGCCTGCCGGCTCGCCGGCGAGATCGCGCCGCCGGCCGCGCGGCTTATCGAGGTCGCGCCAAAACTGCGGGCAAAAGGGGCAGGGGAGGTGGTTCAGCTGTTGCTCGCGGATGATGCTGTGTCCGGCACACTGCAGACGAGAGATCTCACGCGCTGGGGGGCCCGCCGCTTGTTCGAGCGCTTGACCGCGCTCAACGCGGTGCGCGAGCTTTCCGGGCGCGCCAGCTTTCGGCTCTATGGGCTTTGACCATGGCGAGGCGCTCCCAAACGGAGGACCTGTTCGACACCGAGCTCGCTGACATGCCGCCGGAGTTGCGCTGGCGCGAATGGATGGGGCGCGTCGAGGCCGTGATTTTTGCTTCGTCCGAGCCGGTCGGGCGCGCGGTTCTGGCGCGCGTGGTCGGCCGCGACTGCAGCATCGACCTGCTGATCGACGATATTCGCGCCGAATTGCGCGGGCGGCCCTATGAGCTCGTCTCGGTCGCTGGTGGCTGGCAGCACCGGACGAAGAAAGCATTTGGAGTCGCTATCCGAACGGCCACCGGCGTTGGCGCGCGCGACGACAAGGCTTTGTCTCAATCTGAGAGCCTGGTGTTGCTGTGCATCGGCTACTTTCAGCCGATCACCCGGGCTGAACTCGGCCAGGTTTTTGGCAAGGAGGTCAGCCGCGACACCGTCGGCCATCTGCGGAAACTCGGCTTTATCGCGGCCGGACCGCGCAGCCCGCAGCCGGGCGCCCCCTATACCTATGTCACAACCTCGGCGTTCCTGTCGCAGTTCGGCTTCGAAACCCTGCGGGATCTGCCCGATTTCGAGAAGCTCGAGGATGCCGGCCTGCTCAGCAAGGACAGGCTGCTCGCGGGGGAGATTCCAATCACGGCCATCGGCGAGCAGGATGATCCGCCGCCGCCGGATCTCAGCGACGAGGCGTAGATATGGAGCGCCACGCAAAAGTCCAAGTTGGCTTAGAACCGGATCGGCCGGGCTTGCCGCAGCCGGCTCACGTTTAGAGAAAGTTCAACATGCGACCGTCGATACTGGCACTCACAACTCTGTGTCTTATGCTGGGAGCCTGCGGTAACAAGGTCGAGCAGCGCATCGGCGGTGCAGCAGTTGGCGCGGGCACTGGTGCCGTGGTCGCCGGTCCGATCGGTGCTGTTGTTGGCGGTGCGGCGGGTGCGCTCTCCGGTCCCTCTGTTTCGCGTGCCGTGCGCAGAGCGTCGCGCTGATCGGTGGACGTGCTCTTCGTCAGGTTCAGCAAACGCATCGATGCGTCGGGCCAGGCTCGGAAATGCCCGATCGTACCGACAGCTCTACCAGAGGGTTGATCGCGTGGCGACCGAACATGACCGGCGCGAGCCGACCGTCGACGGGCTCGCCATAGGGGCCCAAGAACCGGATATCCGCCCCGCGTCCGAGGGCAGGAAGGGCGAAACCCCGGAGCGCCGGCAAAGCCCTCAAACTGACGATGATGAGCACTGCCAGCCCGAGGGAGCCCGCCGTGCCGGCGGTGGTTCCTTCTTGCGCAGAGCGGTTTATGCCGGGCTCGCGCTCTGCCTGTGCGGCGTCGTCGTCCTGGGCGGTGGCATCGCCTATTACGCCTCGAAGCTGCCTCCAATCGATCAGCTCACGGTGCCGAAACGGCCTCCGAACATCGCCATCCTGGCGAGCGACGGCTCGTTTCTCGCCAATCGTGGCGAGACGGGCGGTCGCAAGGTCTCTTTGGACGAGTTATCGCCCTATCTGCCCAAGGCCTTCGTCGCCATCGAGGACAGGCGGTTTTACGACCGTTGGGGCGTCGACCTGATGGGCCTCGCCCGTGCGGCCTACCGCAACCTGACCCATGATGGCGGCCTCCAGGGCGGCTCGACCCTAACACAGCAGCTCGCGAAGAACCTGTTCCTGACCCAGGAGCGCACGATCTCGCGCAAGATCCAGGAAGCGATCCTGTCGCTCTGGCTGGAGCACAACTACAGCAAGGACCAGATTCTCGAACTCTATCTCAACCGGGTCTATTTCGGCGCGGGCGCCTATGGCGTCGAGGCGGCGGCCCAGCGCTATTTCGGCAAGTCTGCCCGCGACGTATCGCTACCAGAAGCCGCCATGCTCGCCGGTCTCGTCCAGTCCCCTTCGCGCCTCGCTCCCAACCGAAACCGAGAAGCCGCGCAAGCGCGCGCCGTGCTCGTGATCGCGGCCATGAAGGAGCTCGGCTTCATCACGCCCGACATGGCCAGAACGGCTCTCGACGCGCCGACCGCACTCTCGCGCCCAAAAGGCGCCGGCTCCGCCAATTATGCCGCCGACTACGTGATGGAGGTGCTCGATGACGTCGCCGGCACCATCGATGCCGACATCGCGGTCTCGACCACCCTCGAGCCCCCCATGCAGACAGTTGCCGAGCGTGTGCTCGTCGACGAGCTCAACGCCAAGGGCGAGAAGTTCAATGTGAGCCAGGGTGCCTTCGTGGCGATGCGGCCGGACGGGGCCGTGACGGCGCTCGTCGGCGGCCGGGACTACGAGGCGAGCCATTTCAACCGGGCGACCTCCGCCCGCCGCCAGCCGGGCTCGTCCTTCAAGCCCTTCGTGTATCTGACCGCGCTGGAGCGGGGCCTCCGCCCCGACACGGTGCGTACCGATTCACCGGTCAACATCAACGGCTGGAGGCCAGAGAACTACGACCGCGGCTATCGGGGGGCGATCACCTTGCGCAGGGCTCTCGCGCTCTCGCTCAACACGGTGGCGGTGAAGCTCACCATGGAAGCGGTCCCGGCGCGGTGGTGCACGCTCGATCGCTCGCGCGTGCTCGGCCTCGATCCCGGCAGCGACCTGTTCTTCCAGGCCTTCCCCGTCGGCGATACGGCCTTCGCGGATGATCACGCCGCCGACGCCGCCGATGCCCAGGCCCTCAACGACTATGTCTCCTACTGGAACTACAACCTCGTCAATGACGGGCGCATGCGCTATGGCGCGACCGTGGTCAGGGTCGGCGACGAGGTCTCCGCCGTCTTCTCGGAAGGCGCCTTCAGCCGCTGCCTGATCCTGCTCTGCACCGAGAGCTGGACCGCGTTCATGACCGACGCGGTGGTCGATAATGGCCGGATCCTGACCAAGCTGATCGGCCAGCAGGGCCTGATGACGACTGGCGTGACCTGGGACGGCAACACGACGCAAGCCAACTACGCCGCCGGCAATGTCAGCTGGGGCGCCCAGATCCGCAGCCCGAACAGCTGGATGCTGCGCCTTGCCGGAAAGGACGGCTTCGTCCAGCCGCTGACGACGCCGGGCGATATCATCGCGGTCGGCTGGGGCTCGATCGGCATCGGCACCCGCACCATCCGGATCAGCTATCCGACCCGCACCCGCAATGCCGAGGCGGCCGGTACCCGCGGCAGCATCGTCGGCTTCTCCGGCGACAGCCAGCTCGATCCCGGCATCGTCGGCAACGCCGTCGACTGGGCCGCG
The DNA here is from genome assembly GCF_032464875.1 of Allobosea rubneri. Lineage (NCBI taxonomy): Bacteria > Pseudomonadati > Pseudomonadota > Alphaproteobacteria > Hyphomicrobiales > Alloboseaceae > Allobosea > Allobosea rubneri. The sequence continues at coordinate 2,463 of NZ_JAWDID010000085.1, read as the reverse complement.
CACTTCCTCGACCTCGAGCTGGGCGGCCGGGTCTTCCTGACCGTGAACCGCGCCGTCTCCGGGCAGAACTCCGCCGAGCAGATGACCAAGCTGCTCGCGAAAGGCACCGACGGGGCCTCCTTCTGGTTCATCGACGCCTGTACCAACGATATCCAGGGCAGGCCCTCGGCCGCGCCGCACGATACGCTCTTCAACTACAAGGCGATGTGCGACTACCTCGAGGCGCAGAGCTGCCGGCCGATCATCGGCGTACCGGCCGAGTGGCTCGATCCGTCGCTGGTCCCGGGCTATGGCCGCGACACCGCCAATTACGAGAAGGGCGCCGATACGCGCCAGGCCGTGCTCTGGTTCGCCGGGCGGCGCGGCTACACGGTTGTGCGGCTGATGTCCTGGACCGGCTATGTCACGGCGAACCTGCGCAATGTCGCGGTGCTGCCGGAGCCGGTCGACCGCGGCAACCTCCATCCCGCCGCGCACTTCTACAAGCACAAGGGCTGGCTGATCGCGCGCGCCATCCTCTCCGACATGAAGCGGCTCGACAGTCGCGGCACGCTGGCGCGGAACCTGCCGATCAATGCCTATCGGCTGCAGAACGGCTGGACGCAGGGGCCGGTGAACGCGAGCTACCGGCTCGACGGCTCGACCGTCCATCTCGGCGGCACACTCACCGCCGGTACCAAAACCAACGGCACGGTGATCTACAAGCTGCCGCGCCATCTCTGGCCGGCCCGCCTTGGCTCCTGGGACGTCTCGAAGGATACCGCAGGATCGGCGCGCATCGGCATCTCGCTGACCGGCGAGTTGATCCTCGCCTATCTCGGCTCGGGCGACTACGTGCGGCTCGACGGCATCACCTACGAGCCGGGGCGGGTCTGACGAGCGCCGGCGCGTGCCGTCTATCTGACCTCATCGATCGCTTAAGATGGCTGGACGCCGGGCGCGGTGAGTTCTTCTGATCCACATTGAGGGCGTTCGTTACGGGTCGAACCGCAATGAGGATTTCTCGGGCCTTTGCGACGGCGGCGTTGGCGAGACTAAGTGTTCCATTGCCTCTTGATATAAGACGCAACATCATCGCCAAGGTTCACCCAACTGGCGGTGTTATTGGTCGCGTCTACGACGTATAGCTTATCGTTGGTATCGGCGGCTTTCCTGATAATCTCTGTGGCTTCAGCCGCAGTGTAGCCTGATTCGACATACCAGAACGATTTGTGGATATTCGCCCAGTCACCAAGGCTCTTAACGGCTGTGATTACGTCGTCGTAATTCTTTTCCGGCGCGATCAGGTCGTACGAAACATGAAGATTATTCCCCGTTCAATCCTCCCAAGCCCTTAGGCCGCCTGATCCTGCCGCAGGGTGAGGGACGGAGTCGAGTCTAACGAGCCGGGGCGACGGTCCAGCGAAGCCCCGGCTCTCCCCATCGACTCGTCTGAAGGCCGAGCCGATGACGTGGCTCCACTCTACCACCCAGCACATCGCCCTGTCTCAAGTTATCTCAGCCAGATCCTTGGCATTCCTAGCCAATCACCGCCTTCCAACCCGCCCTAGCCGGCGGGTTTCTCTATTGGGCCATGGGTGTCAAGCTTGATGACGTGCCAAATGTCCCAGTTCGGTCCTGAGCGGACCTTTGCGAAATGTGCTAATGGGGAATGTCGATGATTTGAGATGTGCGTCATGAACTTTGAGATTGGAAATTTTAAGGCATCGCCAATTCAACGGTCGATATTCAATCACTATTTGTGGATATATATTACGATTGTTATTTTTGTCGGCTTCGTGCCGATGCCTATAAGATTATCTATGATTATATTAGTGTTTTACATATGCGCCTCTTCGATCTCCTGTTATATATTAATTAAGACCGATTTTGGCAAGAATGGCGATGGACGAACAAATATGTCGTTGACTGTACTCATTTTAGTTGCATTTTTATTGGTTATTCAGGGGTTCTTTATTTATCAACTCTGGGATAATTACCTAACAAACTTTACCGCGATCGCCTTTGAAACGATTCTTCTTTCAGGATTTTTTCCTTTTTATCTGGCCGTTATATATTCTTATCTATCCGGCACTCAACGTAAGTAAGCAATCTCAGTGAGACCGAAGCATGTCTGCCGGGTCGCCTAAGGGTCGAGGGCCAACAGTCCCACCAGGTCTCTGGCTTCCTCCGAAGTCGGCGCGTTGGCCGCTTCATGGTTGGGTCCGACGAGTGGTGGATCACGCTTTTTCGCGAGGTGACCTTTCGGTCCTTCAAACCCGCCTCGATCTCACCGCCCTTCGGTCCCTGGGGGACATCGCTCCGCCCTGCGACGGATCTCGAAACGCTGTTGGAGAGTGTCTGCCGTCAGCGCCCTTGAGACAGTTCAGGGGTTTTCGGGAAGGGAGGATTTCTGGATCATCGCAGCCATTTTGGAGCGCAGATGAGACAGAAATCCGGGCCGGAGAAAGCACCGGCAGAGCA
>NZ_JAWDID010000084.1:0-16251 GCF_032464875.1 Allobosea rubneri | reverse complement strand
TCGGGCCGAACGCAGCATCTCCGCCCGTTGGGACGCCGTCGGCGCCATCGTCGGACTCTTCTCACCCGACGAGTGCGCCAACTACTTCAAAGCCGCCGGATGAACCGGACTAAACCGGAAACGCTCTGGGTGGCCGGCTGGGCCTGAAGATCGAGTTTCTAAGGGGGGCTCTGAAGCACGGACCGCGGCCGAGAAAGCGCGAGTACATCGGTCGTCACCCGCCCGCAACACCTCCATCGCAGAAGGATGTCGGCTGATGGGGATCGCGCGCTCAGCCTATTACCGCAAGCCGGCCACCAGCATCGACGACACGGCGCTTGTCGAGGCAATGGCGGCGGTATCCGACAGTTTCGAGGCCTATGGCTACCGCCGGATGCACGTGCGCTGCGGCACCGCGGCTTTCTCGTCAATCACAAGAAAATCGACGCGTGATGCGCGAGCATGGTCCTCAGCCGCATCGACGCAGGCGCTGTTGAGGTGAGACCGACCTGAGACCCTGATCTTCCTCCAGATTTGAGTAGAGTCCGTCGCTCACGGCGACGGACGATGTGCCCCTCACGGGTCACGGAAGAGCAGATTATTGGGATGCTGAAGGAGCAGGAGGCTGGAGCTGCGACGGCAGATGTCTGCCGCAAGCACGGCATCTCTTCGGCGACCTCTACAAGTTCAAGGCGAAGTATGGCGGGATGGACGTGTCGGATGCGCGCCGGCTGAAGACTCTCAAGGATGAGAATGCCCGTCTCGAGAAGCTACTGGCCGAACAGTTGCTCGACAACGCGATCCTGAAGGATGTTTCCGCAAAAAATGGGACGCCCGATGCGAGGCGGAGTGCGGTGGCTCATGCCTGCACGGTGCATGCAGTGAGCCAGCGTCGGGCGTGCCTGGCCTTGACGATCGACCGCTCGACGGTGGGCTACATGAGCACGCGGCCGGACGATGCCCTGTGGCGCGAGGCGATGAAGGCCGTAGCAGGAGAGCGCCGGCGGTTCGACTACCTCAGGATCCACATCATGCTGGACCATTAGGGCATCGTGATGAACCAGAAGAAGCTGCGGCGGCTCTATCATGAGGAGCAGTTGCAAGTGCGCCGGCGCGGCGGCCGAAAACGGGCACTGGGCACGCGCAGGCCCATGGCCGAGAACCAGTTCAGGCTCGTGCGCGAGCGCTTCTTCGCCCCATGGCTGCGGGTCAAGAGCTACGACGAGTTGAACGACTGGCTGCTGGATCAGGTGCTCCGCTATGCCAAGGCTCACCGCCATCCGGAGCAACGTGGCAGCGCGATCTGAGAGATGTTCGAAGCCGAGCGGCCGAGCCTCGTGCCTTACGCCGGTCGCTTCGATGGCTTCCATGCGCCGCGGGCCTCGGTGTCGAAGACCTGCCTCGTGCGCTTCGACAACAACAAGTACTCGGTCATCGCGAGTGTGGTCGGGCGCCCCGTCGAGATCCGCGCCTATGCCGATCGGATCGAACTGCGCCAGGACGGGCGTATCGTCGGCGAGCATCCCCGCTGCTATGGCCGCGACCAGACCGTCTACGATCCTTGGCACTATGTCCCGGTGCTGGCTCGCAAGCCGGGCGCTCTGCGTAACGGCGCGCCCTTCAAGGATTGGGTCCTGCCCGGCGCGAGCGACCCGGTCCGCCGCAAGCTTGCTGCCGTTCAAGACGGCGATCGGCAGATGGTCGAGATCCTCGTCGCGGTGCTCAGCGACCGGTTACCTGCCGTCGAAGCTGCCTGCGCGGACGCTCTTCGGCAGGGCGTCCACTCCGCCGACGTGATCATCAACATCCTGGCCCGGCGCCGGGAGCCGGCGGCAGCGATCACGATCATGACGCCCGATGCGTTGCGACTGCGCCATTAGCCCACCGCCGATTGTGCCCGCTACGACAGCCTCTGGAGAGCCGTGTGATGGAATGCTCGGAGGTTCTCGCCACCATGGGCGAGCTCAAGCTCTATGGCACGAAGACCGCTTTCGACGAGATCATCGCCTCGGCGGTAAAGCGCCAGCACGAGCCACAGCGTGTCGTCGGCGACCTGCTCGCCGCCGAGATCACCGAGAAGCTGGCCCGTTCGATCAAGTATCAGATCACCATCGCCAAGTTGCCGCTCGCCAAGGACATCGCCGACTTCGCCTTCGATGACACGCCGATCAACGAAGCCCTCGTTCATGATCTCGCCGGCGGCAACTTTCTGGCGCGCCAGCGCAACGTTATCCTCGTCGGCGGGACTGGGACCGGCAAGACCCATCTCGCTATCGCGATCGCCCGGACCTGCATCCGCGCTGGCGCTCACCGCCGCTTCTTCGACGTCGTCGATCTCGTCAACAAGCTCGAGGCCGAAGCCCGCGCCGGCCGCCAGGGCCGCATGGCCGATTATCTCGCACGCACGGACTTCATCGCCCTCGACGAACTCGGCTATCTGCCCTTCGCCCAGTCCGGAGGCCAACTGCTGTTCCACCTGGTCAGCCGGCTCTATGAACAGAGCTCTGTCATCGTCACCACGAACCTCGCCTTCGGCGAATGGCCGTCCGTCTTCGGCGACGCCAAGATGACCACCGCACTCCTCGATCGGCTCACCCACCGCGACATCGTCGAGACCGGCAACGAGAGCTGGCGCTTCAAGAACAGGCTCTGAACTTCCCGGCGCCCAACGATCCGGAGCCGGCGCGGCTGCGCAACCCAGACCAACTCCGCCGCGCCGCCTCCTAGCCGCGAAGTATACTCAAGGGGTCAACACTGGACGCCGATCGGGGGCAACTTTGCGAGCCGTTTGACAATCAGCTCACGGAAGAGGACGACAACCGCCACAGACCCCACTCGGCCCTCGGCAACATCACGCCCGCCGAGTTCGCCCTCAAATCCTCGCTGGAGAAACAGGCCGCCTGCGGCCAGAAATGAACCCTAGGACTCTCCCTCAGACCGGAGGAGAAAAGGGGCTCAGGTCAAGATCCGCCGTGGCACGACAAAAAAATGGGCCTGGCGCGGCCTACTCCGGATTTTGCGTCTGAGCGTGCGGATAAAGGCGTAGAACCTGTCAAAGCCAGGGCTAAAGGATCGCCACTGGGGAAGCGCACTGAAGCGCGTTGACGCTCTTCGGAACCCTATCGATAGTAAGCCGCCACGCCGTCCCAGGCTTCTGCCTCTTTCCAGCCGGAAACGTAGAGCGTGGCCGAGTCGGTATTGACGCGCATGAGCGGTTCACCGAAATCGGATTGCTCGGCCAAATCGACGTCACAAGCCATTCCAAGACGTGATCTCATCTCGCGAGCAAATCGTTCTGCAAACGCACCCTGCGTCTCGACGTAGCCGCTTGGGCTCAGTTTCGTCAAAGCATGCCCTGCGCCTACCTCGCCAACGTACTTGACGTAGCTTTTGGCGAGGAGGTCGATGTGAATGTTGTCGCGCACATATGCAGGGGTATTGACCTTGGCAACCTGGCCGGCCTTCCACGCCCGGACGAGGTAGGCGCAGAATCGGGGCTCTTCCAAAGGCCCGAAAGGATTGGGTATCACAAATTTCGACAGGGGCAGGCCGAGTTCCTGGCAACGATAGCTGAAAACCTCAGCAGTCAGACCTTTCGACAGGCCATACGGCGAGAACGCCCTCAGAGGCTTTTCTCCGGCCCCTTCTGTCTGCTCGAACACGCTTCCCGTCAGGACTACGCCGCTCGTTCCATTGCTCTTGAGCGCATCGAGTATCGCTCGCAGGTTGAGCGTGTTGTTAGCGAGTGCGCCAACGATGTCGAAATCCGGGCTACGGTAGTTGGTCACCTGCGCCGCGTGATGGCAGAAGACATCGAAGCGGCGTTCGCGGGCCAACGCCATGAAGCCGTCCTCTCCAAACACACAACCCGGAACGAGCTCGACGGAGGTGCCCAATTTTTCGAGGCGTGCGGCCTTCAACCCGTCGCTGTAGCTCGCGAGCGGTCCGCGGAGTGGAGCGACGACTTCGTGCCCGGCATCCGCTAAGGCCCGGGCGAACCAGCTCCCTGTAAAGGAGCTGACCCCTGTGAACAGGATGCGCATCACAGACCCCGCATCAGTTCCGTACCGTGAAACTCTGTCGCAAGATCCGGCCAATTGCGGTCCTTGTCCGACACTTCCACAGCTGCAAGCGGCCACTCAACGCCGATAGCGGGGTCGTTAAACCGCAACCCACGTTCCTCATTAGGACCATAAAAGGCGCTGACGAGATATAGAGCCTCTGTATCGTCCTGCAGTGTAATGAAGCCATGGGCAAATCCGCGCGGCACATACATCATGAGCCGGTTTTCAGCGTTAAGTTCCGCCCCGTACCACTTTCCGAACGTAGGCGATCCGGCACGCAGATCGACGATGACGTCGAAGAGCGAGCCTCGGATGCACCGGATAACCTTCACTTCGGCCGAGGGGGGAAGCTGGTAGTGCATGCCCCTCAACGTACCCTTCTTAGCACTGAGCGAAGTGTTGACTTGAACGAAGCGGGTTTCTAGCCCGTCCGCTGCAAACTCCTTCTCGCAGAAGAAACGAGCAAAAAAGCCCCGCTCATCCCCTCGCTTCTCAAGCTCGATCAGGCGCGCACCATCTAGAGGGAGTCGATGAAACTTCATGATGAGAACCGCCTTACGAGCCAAACTTGCGCAGCCAGCGCAGGTTCATTCCGAGCCTGCCCGATGCGATGTGCGCTTCGAGGGTACGCAGCCGCATATAGGGTGAGTTCCTGAAGTCGGGATCGGCAAAGCCCATCCCGACGAGGCCATCTCGTAAGCGCTCGATCGAAGTCGATAGCGAGACTTGAGGAATTGCCTTCGGTGCCAGCTGCTTGAATAGCGCAAAGTCGACCTTATAGGAGCGCTTGTCCGGGGGGGCGCTGGTGTTGATCGAAACCTTGGTACCTGGCACGAGCGCGGCAACCGTCTCAGCCAGTTGCTTGACCTGATAGTTGCCCTCGTCCCGTCCGGCATTGACAGCGAGGAAAGCGCCGCCGTTATCACTTGAGCGAACGATCGCCCAATTGATCGCTCGGGCCATATCCTCGACATCGATCAAGGGACGCCAAGGCGAGCCGTCGCTGAGAACTGTGATCTCGCCCGACGTAACCGCGCAGGCGACGAAGTCATTCAGCACCAGATCGAGACGAAGCCGATCGGACATCCCGCAAGCTGTCGCGAAACGCAGGCTCGTGACGACCATCTGCCCCAGATCGCTCGTCTGAAGGGCCTTCTCGGTGCCGATCTTCGAGCGCGCATACGCGGTCAGGGGATTAGTCGGATCCTCCTCCTTCCTGGCTCCGCCTTCCGCATAGCCGTACATGCTACAGGAAGAGGCAAAAACGAAGTTCCTGACACCGGCTGCAGCCGCCAGTTCCGCAAGGCGAACACTGGCGGATTGATTAACATCCTCTGTTACCTGCTCGAACTTATTTCCCATAGGGTCGTTGGATACGGCAGCAAGGTGCACGACCGCATCAACGCCCTCCAACAGCTCAGCGGGCAGATCGCGGATATCCCCGTAGAATTGCCGATCGATCAGAGCTTCCGGCAGGAAACCCGGCCCCGTCAACGAATGGCCGAAGAAGCCTGCGTCGTAGCCAAGAATCTCTGCATCCGGACGATGCGATCGCAAAAAGCGAACGAGAACCGGGCCGACATAGCCCATGTTACCGGTAACTAGAACGCGCATCACTTTTTCTCTTCCAACGGTTGCACAGGCGAAAGCTCACCGCCAAGTTTTCCACGGGGCGGCTCCGGAGGCCCACAGATCCTCAAGATGACGCTTATCCCTCAAGGTATCCATCGGCTGCCAGAAACCCTTGTGAAAATGAACACTCATCTGCCCTTCGGCGGCCAAGCGTTCCATGGGCTCCCGCTCCCATACGGTTTCGTCACCCGCGATGTACGAGCCGACCTTCGGGCTGAGGACAAAGAAGCCTCCGTTGATCCAGCCACCATCTCCGACCGGCTTTTCTTGGAAGCCTGTGACTCGATCGCCTTCGTATCTTAACGCGCCAAACCGGCCCGGCGGCTGGGTGGCTGTAACAGTCGCAAGGCGCCCGGTTTTCTTATGCAGATCAATAACAGCCCTGACGTCGATATCGCCGACGCCGTCGCCATATGTAAGGCAAAAAGCCTCATCATCGCCGATATACGGCAAGATGCGCTTGATCCGACCACCGATCATCGTTTCCTCGCCTGTTTCGACGAGGGTAACCTTCCACGGCTCAGCATGAGCGTGATGAATTTGTCTTTCGTTCTTGCTGAAATCGAAAGTAACATCCGCACTATGAAGCAGGTAATTCTGAAAGTACTCTTTAATCACATACCCTTTGTAGCCAAGACAAATGATGAATTCCGATATGCCATGCGTGTAATAAATTTTCATAATATGCCAAAGAATCGGCTTTCCGCCGATCTCGATCATTGGTTTTGGCTTTATATGCGTCTCTTCCGCAAACCGTGTCCCCAAGCCGCCAGCCAGCAATACCGCTTTCATGTCGTCGTCTTTCGGTCAGTCTACGTGCAATTTTCTTACGTTAGGCCGTCGGATATTTGAATGCACATTCGGTGTCAAGCACTCCAGTTAAACCTTCTATATAGACAGATTAGACAAGCATACCCTTGATTATGCACACAGAGCGAAAGATAAAATCCATGACCTTCAAGGTCTGAATCCAATCTGCTCACGATATCGGCGCGGCATCCAAATCGGCAGCGACGTGCAAGAGATACTGCCCGTAATCGCTCTTAGAGAGCTTATTGCCCAAGGCGGATAGCTCCCTTGGCGATATCCATTTTCTCCTGGCCGCTATCTCCTCCGGACACGCGACTCGCAGGCCTTGACGGCTCTCCAGCGTACGAACGAATTCGCCCGCCTCGAGCAGGCTGTCGGGGGTGCCGGTATCGAGCCAGGCAAAGCCGCGCCCCATGGATTCGACCGAGAGCTCGCCACGCTCGAGATAGACGCGATTGACATCGGTGATCTCGAGCTCGCCGCGCGGCGAGGGCTTGAGGTTCCGAGCGATATCCACGACTTGGGCGTCGTAGAAGTACAGGCCCGTCACGGCCCAGTTGGATTTCGGTGCCTTGGGCTTTTCCTCGATCGAGATCGCCGTGCCGGCACTGTCGAAGTCGACCACGCCGTAACGCTCGGGATCACGCACGTGATAGGCGAAGACGGTTGCGCCCTTAGCCCGTGCCTTGGCCCGCGCCATCATCTCCGGCAGCGTGTGGCCGTAATAGAGATTGTCGCCCAGGATGAGCACAGAGGGCTCGCCGGCGACGAAGTCGGCGCCGATCAGATAAGCCTGTGCCAACCCACCAGGATGCGGCTGCTCGGCATAGGACAGGCTCATGCCCCAGTCCGAACCATCACCGAGCAGTCGCTTGAAATGCGGCAGATCATGCGGCGTCGAGATGATCAACACCTCGCGGATGCCGGCGAGCATCAGCGTCGAGAGCGGGTAGTAGATCATCGGCTTGTCGTAGACCGGCAGAAGCTGCTTCGACATCGCCAGCGTCATCGGATGGAGCCGCGTGCCGGAACCGCCGGCAAGGATGATGCCCTTCATCGTCGTCTACCCCGTCTGTTTGCTGTTCAGCAGCCGGCGGACGCAGCCCGCCAGCGAGTCCCGCCACTCCGGCAATCTGACTCGATGGATCTCCGCCAGCCTTGAAGAATCAAGACGCGAATTCGCCGGTCGACGCGCCGGCGTCGGATAATCGGAGGTGGCGATGCGCTTGACCCTCACCGGTGCGACGCCCAACTGCACCCGTTCGGCGAAGATCGCCTCGGCGACATCGGCCCAGACGGCCTCGCCCCGCGCTCCCATGTTGAAGACACCGCGAAGGCTTTGGTCCTGCGGACGCGTGACGAGGTTGCCGGCGACTGCGAAGACCGCATCGGCAATATCGAGCGCGCTGGTCGGAGAGCCTGCCTGGTCGGCGACGACGCCGACCTCGTCGCGGGTCTCGGCGAGCCGCAGCATGGTCTTGACGAAATTCTTCCCGAACGGGCTGTAGACCCAGGCGGTGCGCAAGATAGCATGATTTGCCGTCGCGGCGGCGACGGCAAGCTCGCCTTCCAGCTTGCTGCGGCCATAGGCCGAGATCGGGCTGACCGGATCATCCTCGCGATAGGGCCGGTCGAGGCTGCCGTCGAAGACGTAATCGGTCGAGATCTGGATGACCGGGACGCCGAGCGTAGCCGCGGCTTTCGCTACGGTGCCGGCGGCCGCGCCATTGACCAGCCGCGCCGCCTCCTCCTGGCTCTCGGCGAGATCGACGGCCGTGAAGGCTGCCGCATTGACGACGACGTCAGGCCGGCTGGCGGCGATGGCGGGCGCGATCGTGCCGAGTTGCTCGAGATCGAGCTCAGGACGACCAAGCGCCGTGACGCTGATGCCTTCCGGAGCGCGCTCGAGCATCGAAAGCACGACCTGACCCGAATGGCCCGTGACCGTGATGCGCATGGCGGCTCAGTCGAAATAACGTGGCAGATCGGCAAGGCGCGGATGCTTTCGGTCTTTGTCCGACAGCACGAGTTCGTCATGCGGCAGACGCCAGTCGATGCCTAGCGCCGGATCGTCGAAGGCCAGGCCATGGTCGTTTGCGGGACCGTAGGGCGCCGTCACCTTGTAGAGCACCTCGGTGTCGGGCTCGAGCGTGACGAAGCCGTGCGCGAAGCCGACCGGCACAAGGAGCTGTCGCCAATTCTCTGCCGACAGCTCCACAGCGACATGCTGCCCGAAGGTCGGGGACGAAGCACGCAGGTCGACGGCGATATCGAGGATACGCCCTTTGGTCACGCGCACGAGTTTGTCTTGAGCGAACGGGGCCGATTGGAAATGCAGGCCACGGAGCGTCCCCACGGTCGCCGAACGCGAGTGGTTGTCCTGCACGAAGACGAGATCGATGCCTGCCTCCGCCATGCCGGACTGGCTGTAGACCTCCGAGAAGAAGCCGCGATGATCGCCATGCTTCTTCGGCGCGATGATCTTGACCGCCGGGATGGCTGTCGCTTCGACGTTCAGCATGGTCTCGTCCAGTTCAGTTCAGGCGGCGCCAAGGCGCTCGCCGCGATAGACGCCCGAACGTATGTCGCCCCACCAGCCGGCATTGGCGAGATACCATTCGACGGTGCGGCGCAGGCCCGTCTCGAAGGTTTCCTTCGGAGTCCAGCCGAGCTCACGGCTGATCTTGCCGGCGTCGATGGCGTAGCGCGCATCATGGCCCGGGCGGTCGGTGACATAGGAGATCAGCCGCTCGTGCGGGCCGGCTGGATCGGGGCGCAACTCGTCGAGAATGGTGCAAATGCCCTTCACCACCTCGATATTGGCCTTCTCGTTGTGACCGCCGATATTATAAGTTTCGCCGATGATACCGGTCTGCGCCACGGTCAGAAGCGCATCGGCATGGTCGTCGACATAGAGCCAATCACGCACGTTCATACCGTTCCCGTAGACTGGCAGCGGCTTGCCCTCGAGCGCATTGATGATCATCAGCGGGATCAGCTTCTCGGGGAAGTGATAGGGCCCGTAATTGTTCGAGCAGTTGGTCATCACCGTCGGCAGGCCGTAGGTATGGTGCCAAGCGCGGACGAGATGGTCGGAAGCCGCCTTCGAGGCGGAATAAGGCGAATTCGGCTGGTACGCCGTGTCTTCGCGGAAGAAGCCCTCATCGCCCAGCGAGCCGAAGACCTCGTCCGTCGAGATGTGATGGAAGCGGAAGGCCGACTTGCGCGCGTCGTCGAGCCCACGCCAGTGGCGCAGCGCCTCCTGCAGCAGCGCAAAAGTCCCGACGATATTCGTCTGGATGAAGTCGCCGGGACCGTCGATCGAACGGTCGACATGGCTCTCGGCGGCCAGATGCATGACGATGTCCGGATCGACCTCGGCGAAGATCGCGCGCATGCGCTCGCCATCGCCGATATCGGCCTGCTCGAAGCGGTAGCGATTGCTGCTGGAGACTGGCGCGAGCGAGGCAAGGTTGCCAGCATAGGTCAACTTGTCGACGACGCAGACATTGTGCGGCGTCTCGGTGATCAGCTTGCGGACGACCGCAGAGCCGATGAAGCCGGCACCGCCAGTGACGAGGAATTTCAATGACACGCCGCTTCGCTCCGGAGAGTCGAGTGTTGATGAGAGCCGCTATGCGACCGCAGGGAAGAAGCAGCCCTCCCATGATCTGTCAAGCATATGAGACCGCTGCAATCTGTATCCGCAGCCCTGCTTTTCTGCTCAGCCTCGTTGCATCATCGCTCATTCAACCCTGCGCATTCATTGAAACGTATCCAGTCTTACGCAACGCGACGCGCACACCCGGCCAGGGCATTTACGCGACACTCGCGGGAGCCGGTCCGAGTCTGCCACTGATGCCGTCGACCAAGCCCGCGCGCACCGGCTTCAGCGAGCCTGGCGGCCCCTTCAGCGCCAGAAGACCGATCTGGGCGGCGAGCCCGGCGCATGACCGGAGCCGCCAGCGCAGCGGTACATGGGGCAGCCGCGCCGTCGCGATGACGTTGCGCACATAGTAATAGTTGCGGAGCGGCGCATGGCGCAGGATCTGGGGCTTGCCCAGTTCCTGCTCGCTCACCGCCTCGCCCCAGCGGTGCGGCATGGCAAGATCGCTCGCGAGATAAGATCCCCAGCCGTGCGCCCAGGCCCGAAAGCCCCATTCGACATCGAGCCCGGCAATGAAGAAATCATCGCGGAAGGGGCCGGCGGCCGCGAAGGCCGCGAGGCTGACGAGCGAACCCGATGTCGGCGCGAATTCGAGAGGGGCCAAGCCATCCGCACGCGTTGACCCACGCCACTCATAGCGGATCGGCTTGTAGAAGCCTTCCTGCGGCGGCAGGAGCCGCGGGGCCAGAACGGCAATTTTCTCGCCTTGCTCCTCCAGGGCGAGACAGCGCATGGTCAGGCTGTCGAGCAGGCCCGCCGACGGCTCGCTGTCCTGATCCAGCAGCATGACATGGCTGAAACCCTCGGCGGCCGCGGCCTGCATCACCGCGTTGAGGCCCTGTCCCAGGCCGACATTCTCAGCACTGGAGATCAGGTGCAGCTGCGTCGGGGCCAGGGCTGCCAGGACATCGTCCTCGACCGGTCCGTTGGCGAAGGCGAAGAGGATATGACCGCGCAACCCTTCGGCCTGGCGTGCGAGCAAGGCGGCATCCGGACGGTAGAGCACCACGCCGGCACAGGCGCGCGCGCCTTGCATCTGCGCCTCCTGCGCTGTCATTGTGCTGCTATCCCTCTTGATCGCGCTACGCCATATCCCTTTCAGCCCCGCCACTTCAACCTCGCCCTCTCCGGATCGCAACGGCGCGACAAATCGCTCGATCGCGGCCTGACTGGTTGATGGGCAGTTGCTGATGATTTACCCGAAGCCGAGTTCAGCGCGGCGGCGATCCATGCGCTGCGCACTGCCCGCATGGGCCGTTCTGGGGTTAGCAGCATCCGATGTCGACCGCGCATTTCGACACTGTCGTCCTGGGCGCCGGTGCCGCCGGAATGATGTGCGCGATCCATGCCGCCGCGCACGGCGGACGCGTCCTCGTCGTCGACCATGCCAAGGCGCCGGGCGAGAAGATCAGGATTTCCGGCGGCGGCCGCTGCAACTTCACCAATATCGGCACCAGCGCCCGCAACTTCCTGTCGAACAATCCGCATTTCGCCAAGTCGGCGCTAGGCCGCTACACGCAGCATGACTTCGTCGCATTGGTCGAGAAGCACGGCATTTCCTACCACGAGAAGACACTCGGCCAGCTCTTCTGCGACGATTCCGCCAAGCAGATCATCACGATGCTGACGGGCGAGATGGCGCAGGCCGGGTGCGAACTGCGCCTTGCAACCACGCTCGAAGGCGTGGAGCCGATTGATGGCGGATTTGCGATCAGGCTGGGCGGGGATCGGGCTGCGGACATCCGGTGCCGGCACTTCGTCGTGGCCTGCGGCGGCAAATCCATCCCGAAGATGGGAGCAACGGGTCTTGGCTACCAGATCGCCGCTCAGTTCGGCCTGGCGGTGACGGAAACGCGCCCGGCTTTGGTGCCCCTGACCTTCAGCGAGGACGTCCTTGCCGGGTTTCGCGAGATCGCCGGCGTCGCCGCCGATGCGCGGGTCTCCTGCGGCAAGACCTCGTTCGACGAGGCCCTGCTGTTCACGCATCGCGGGCTTTCCGGCCCGGCGATCCTGCAGATCTCGTCCTACTGGCGGGAGAGCCAGCCGATCCGGATCGCGTTCCTGCCCGAGCATGACATTTTCGGGTCCTTGCGAGCCTCCAGAAAGGAAAACGGCCGCAGAAGCATAGCGAACACGCTCGGCGAGATCCTGCCGAAGCGCCTGGCGGCCTATCTCGCCGATGCTCACGGCTGGGCGGGACCGATCGGCGATGCAAACGACAAGAAGCTCGCCGCAATGGCCTCCACAATCCAGGGCTGGCAGATCATGCCGATCGGATCTGAAGGGTACCGGACAGCGGAGGTGACACTCGGCGGCGTCGATACGGCAGGACTCAACTCGCGAACGATGGAATCAAAGGCCATCGACGGCCTCTATTTCATTGGTGAAGTCGTCGACGTGACCGGCTGGCTCGGCGGCTATAATTTCCAATGGGCATGGTCGTCGGGCTGGGCGGCCGGAACCGCTATTGCTGAGCGCACGGGCTGAGCGATCCGCGCGATGGCGGCGTAACTCCCAATTGTGGAACGCGCCTACGCCAACCAATAGATGGCGCGATCCTTGCGCCGGAAATACCCAGTTCCGGGCGTGCCGTCTGCCGGTACCCGGAACAAGAAAGCGAGACCCGTGTCCAGACTGTAAGGCGGGTCGAAGGCATGGGCCTGCCGCCGCCCTCGTCGCTGACGTCGAAACGAACCGGAAGGCAACTGTGGTGCGCGCGCACTCGGCCGCTCCTGCCCCAGTCCAGAGCCTGCGCGGCATCCGGTAATTGATGCGATCACAGGCCCGGCCCCGCGCGAGCGAGACCGGACCAATGTTATCGCGGGAAATCGTTCAAGTAGCTCAGACCGCTGGAACCCCGGCCTAGCGTTGCCAGCTGGCGGGCCAGACGGGCGACAAGCACTGGATTACGTGGCAAGGCAGCCGACAGCCGCGTGGGATTGCGCTCGACCCAGTCGTCGGCGTGGCTCGGTCAGCACGATAGCGCAGCCGCATATCGAGAAACGGCTTTTTGATCGCCTTGTAAGTCAAAGCCGAGAGCAGCAGCGTCAACGGAAGGATGATCGTTAGAGCGCTAGTGATGGCGTTGTAGTGACCGCTCTTCTCGCCCCTGCCACGATTTCGTCCCGCGCGATCAAGCTAGTGCTCCATCCGCGGCCAACTTCTATGATTTCGCGAGCGCCCAAAATTCTCCGCAATGGGAGGCATCAATGGGGCTAGCTGACACGCGCGCCGACTAACGGATCGGCAAGATCACATGTACCAAGGCAGCCAGCTTTTACTGCCTTTCCACCTTCTGTAAGTTTAGGTGCCTTTCGCGACGTGGAATTCACGTCTCAGCGGAGATCGCCATTGCCTGATAAACGAAATCTGACATCAACACTGGACCCCGGTGAAATTCGGGCGATCGCAATGAAGTATTTTACTCACGCACAGCTTGATTCGATTAGATTTTGTGGACCTCGAATCGAGGTAGGCGATGCAGAATTTGAGGCTCGCGATGGAAAATTGTTCGTTCTGACAGCGCCGGAGTCCGCTTGGCTCAAGAATTTCTTGGTAACGGCAACCCCAGACCAGGCGACATGGGAAACCGTCGCATACTTGAAGGTTAGGCACTTCAACACGCCAGAGCGGGTCATTGGCCGCGCGCGTGACGGCTCACTGTACGACGAGGATTACTATCGAAAGCGTGGTGGTGGAGGTCCTTATATCGGCTATTCGGGAAATGATGCACTCAAATCTGAATTCACGATGTTGGCCAGAGAACTCAACGTCAGATTTGCGGCGGGAGAGGTTCTCGATTGTGGCTGCGCGACCGGCCTGCTCGTGCGGGAACTAAAAGCACGCGGGCGAGAAGCCTCCGGCGCTGACGTCTCCAGCTGGGCCGTTCAGAACGCCGTGGTGAGTGGCATCCATCAAATGGACGGACGTGATCTAGCATTCGAGGATGATCGTTTTTCGGTTCTGATCAGTCAGGATTATATGGAGCACATCCACCCCGACGACCATGAGCGGGTGTTCTCGGAGCAGATCCGCGTATGCGCCAATGGCGCTCATCTGGTTCACTTCATTCCCTTTTACGAGACCGTGGAGCCGTACCAACTCGACGCTCATCTCTGCAATGCGAGCCGCGAATGGTGGATGGGTCGGATAGGTTCGATCCCTCAGCTGACGATCGTCCAAGAACCTAGCCTGGAGCAGTGGGACATGAAGAACGGCATGCTGGCGAGGTATCTGATCTGCCGCGTCGACAAATAACGCAGCCGTGGGCACGGGGAGGTGTTCGCTGAAGAGTGGGGTTAAGCTCGGCAATTCGATCAAGGGAGCGGCGCGCCGCGAGACTGCGCATGAACAGCTCCATGGATTTCAGCCGCTCGTCGTGACGCGCCATTGTCATGTCGAAGCCTTGGGCCTGCTCGATGAAGCGGGCTGTTGGCCGGCAAGTTGCTCGACCAGGCCGAGCTTGACCGGGTCGCCAGCGATGTCGCGCTGCAGCTGCTGCTGGGCCGTGTTGAGGGCGGTGATGGCGTCGCCTTGGCCCCGCACCGATAGGCTGACCTGCGCGACCTGAGACGCAAGATCGAGCAGTACGGTAGCGACATGCGAGTTGAGCAGGAACATCATGCCGCCGAGCAGGATGGCAGTGAGGCCGGCGGTGGTCCCCAGCATGCCGACGATCTGCGGCAGCAAAAGCCGGGCCGCCTTGTGCGCGGCGCGGTCCTCCTCCGCCTTCGCCGACCACTCGCGCCGGAAGCCACAGAGGTCGTCGCCTAGGTTTGCGACACCAGCGCCGAGCTGCTTGAGATCGGTCTCGACCTTGCCGAGACGCCGATCGTGATCGCGCGGATCTGTCATAGGCACAGGCTCCAGCCAGCAGGATGATTAGCGCTGTGGCGGCCGCGGCGGCCATACAGATCTTCGCGGTGAGCTTCTCGGCGATCGCATCCGGATCGAGTCCGAGCTTCTCGCGGATCGCTTGAACAGCCAGGCGGTGAGCGCCGCGACGAAGATGCCGGCGAGCTCGATCAGGTGGGGGCGGAACACGCCGAGCAGATCGCCGAGGGTCTGCGCCTCGGCAGACACGGTAGCGAGCATGACGACGACGCAGGCAAGCGCCAGCGTGCCAGATTGGTGAACAGCTTCATGGTGATCTCCAGATGTTAAATGGACGCGAGGGCTGACGCAGCGCCTCAGGCCGCCTAGCCTTGAAGGGGGCGGAGGTATGCGGCATGTTGCGGCGAGTAATTTCATCTGACGTCAGGGGCGCCTGGATTAGGGCGGTTATCGTGGTGGGCTTGGGAACCTTGATCGCCCTGCCCCTGACCTGAACGACCGCTCAGACCAGCCTTCCGAGTTCGTCCTTGCGGGCGTCGAAGCTGGGACAAGCCTTGCTGCTGACCTCGTTGTGGCCGCGCACGCGCTTGATCATGTGCTTATGGACGAGTTGGGCGCTCAGCCAGAGCAGCGACGAGCGTTGCGCTGGCGTGCGCGTATCCTTCGCCGTCTTGCCGTCGGCGCCGGCCAACCCGGCGTTGATGCTGAGCGCGATCAGCGCCAGCTGAATCTCAGCTTTCATCACGGTGGCGCCGCGGGGTTCTTGGAAAGCCGAAGGCTTTGCGGAAGTCTCGGGGCTTCAGGGGGAAGCGGCCATGAGCGGTGAAAGCCCAGTCAATTTGCTCGTTACAGAGATGATGGCGACGCGTATGTGCATTGCGGCACTGACTCGCGAACTATTGCTCGCCAGCGGGTCCGACGCCTTTGTCAGGGCAGAGGCTCAAGCTATGAAGGGGGTGGCCGAGACGGGCCATTCCGGCGGCGGCTTCCCTGATGAAACTCGCGCCCGCACTGGCCAGGTCGTTCAGGACGTCTTTCGGATGGTCGATGGCTAGCGCTGCCGCAAGCTGCTGCAGGCCGTCGACCGGCGAGCGTCGCGCACCCGACGACTGAACTGCGAGTCGATCTATTTGAATGGATCCGTGCATGAAAAAGGTTGGGCCATTGGGCTCGCGTCGCGGATGCGATGCGGCGGTGGCCGATGCGCTTTAGGCTCCACCGATCCAGCCCAGCGGATCAGGGAGAAGAGCGATGGAGTGCTTTGTT